>JAEUUR010000525.1 GCA_016787465.1 Saprospiraceae bacterium
CATTTGGGCGGTTACTTTCACGCGCGGATTTTTGCGGCTTACGTACAATGCGCCCACCCCTTTGGGGCCGTACATTTTGTGACCGGAGAACGACATCAGGTGTACGCCCGTCTCACGCGGGTGCGTAGGGATTTTTCCAACAGCCTGTGTGGCATCTGAATGGAACAGAACGCCGTGTTTTTCACAAATTTTGGCAATTTCAGCCATTGGTTGAATCACGCCGGTTTCATTGTTCGCCCACATGATCGACACCAGAATGGTGGTCGGCTTGATCGCTGCTTCCAACTCTGCCAGGTTTACGAGTCCGTCTTCCTGAACTTTCAGGTAGGTGATTTCAGCGCCTTCTTTTTCGAGGTGTTTGCAGGTATCCAGAATGGCTTTGTGTTCCGTTTCGGCGGTAATGATGTGATTGCCTTTTTTGGCATACATTTCAAACACGCCTTTCAGTGCCAGGTTGTTGCTTTCGGTGGCGCCGGAAGTAAAAATGATTTCCTTGTCTTCCACTTGAAGCAACTGAGCAATCTGCTCCCTGGAATAATCCACGGCATCTTCGGCTTCCCAACCGAACTGGTGGCTGCGGCTGGCCGCATTGCCGAATTTATCGTAGAAATAAGGTACCATCGTTTCCACCACACGCGGGTCGCAAGGTGTGGTGGCATTATTATCAAGGTATATCAATCGCCGCTGGCTCATAATTCTTATTTAGATTGAATCAAACGCAAAGTTAAACAGGAATGGTGAAAAAAAGTTTTTTAAATTGCACAAAATATCCTAACCCATTCAAGTGTCTGCCCCTGAATAAATGGGGCGCAAAATTTCAGTCGATTCGCTATTAACGTTAAAGTTTTTTCAAGTTCACATATTGTTTTTAAATTTGTAAAGTTGGTTGTTGTTGCTTGCCGCAATGGTTAACTTTACTACCTCGTATATCACATATCGCATATTTAATCGATTAGCATACTCTTAAGCATTCAATGATAGCCATCCAAATTCATAATTACTTTGGCATGGTTGATTCTTTTATATTAACCAATTAAATTTTTTATTATGAAAACCGCTCCAAATGCGATTCGATTTAAAATAAGAATTGCCCCCTCCCTGATTTTTTCAAAATTAAATTCCAACTAGTTAAAATTGCGTGCTTGTTAGGCACATTCTCTTCCCCCAACTCAAGCGTTGGCCAAAGTATTGAATGTTCTTTAGACGTCCCGACCCAAATCGTTCAAAAACTAATCGAAAAACAACCCGAAATTGAAGAATTCATTGCTAATTTTCAACCAGAGGGGAGTGCACAACTAAACAATCCGGTGATACCTGTTCGATTTACGATAATCAATCTTGATGTCCCCCAACTCAATCTCGATTTCGGTATCGCTGCACTCAATTCGGCCTTTATCGCTAACAACATGACCTTTGTTCAGTGCAGTGAAGCCAACCGGATTTTTGACGAAAGGATAAAAAGTAGTGAAGACATTGATCAATTTATTACCTCTTTTGCTTACACTTCCGGCGCGCTGGAAGTGTATTTCAAACCAAGTACAATAAACCCTATCGCCCCGATTCCTGACCAACGATATCTTGAAGGAAACCAGAATTATGTTCCAACTTTTTACGAACACACGAATTGGGCTAAATTAAATAACCAGTCAGATGTAGGACCAAATTTTGTTCATGAAACAGGACACCATTTTGGGTTATTACACACCTATTTTAATGCCTCAGTAAACTATAACGACCCTCCTCCTCCAAACGCAAACGACTTTCCTTATCCTGTTTTGGACCCCTTAGGACAAATAGTCCCTACATGGTGGGGAAGAGAACTTGTAATTAGGACTGAAGTACCGCCTGGCACAAAGGATCACATATCACCCAACCACAGCTTTGCCGGGGATTTGATTTCCGACACACCTGCCGATTGTTGGGCAAGGGAGATTCCAAGTTCTTTTTATCCGGGCTGCTTTTTCCTTTCCCAAAACCCGCCCAATGCACAAACCGGAGGTTGCGACTTCAACAGCTTGCTGACATACAAAGATTACAATGGCGACCCTATCTTTCCAGCTCCCGCAGGGCTGTCACTTGGTCGTAATTTTATGTCATATTGGAGGCCGGATTGCTTAAACCAATTCACCCCCCAGCAACTTAATGTAGTTCAATTCTACTACCAGACTGTTCGATTACCGGAGTATACGCCCAACAAATGCGGAAACTTTACAGATAAAATTGAGTTGGAAGGCACAGCAACCGGCTTGCACAATGTTTCTGTCAGGGTGCGTCACACAGGTTCGAATCAAAAATGCAATGTCACCTCCGGCCTCGACGGCAAGTTTAGCGGCATTTTACACCAGGACATCCTAAAGACGCACGTTTATCTGAACGGCAAAAGGAATGTATTGAATTTCGCTAATGACAAACTTAAAGTTCATTATGATCATACACAATGTGAATGGGTCAAGGGTGTAAAAGTCGACGATGTTCAATTGATTTCTAAGCATGTGCTTGGGATTACCCCATTACCTAATGGTTATCGACTTATTGCTGCAGATGCGAACAAAAGCAATTCAATAACAGGGATGGATCAACTTGACCTCAATAAGCTCATACTCGGTATTTATCCAGACTTTTTGCCCAACCAAGAGCAACCTTTTCGGTATATTCCTGAGTTTGTTCCCGACCTGGCCCCGAATCAATTCAACGTAAATCCATTTGCATTACTTGGCGGTGCATATCTTGAACAAGGCTGGGAATACCAAATTCCGACCAATGGGAAAAGAGGTTTCGACGGTATTAAAATCGGTGATGTGAATTTTTCCTGGATAAATTCGCCAGCATGCCCGGATGAAAACCAGGAACCCGAAAATGGCACTTCTGCTGCGACATTGACGGTTCCCAATTTGGGACTCAACCAACATCAGATAGTGGGCTTAACCATTAAAAATGAAACTTCGCTTCAGATTGCCGGGTTTCAATTTGGCTTAAAAATTCCTGCTGATAAATTTGAAATTTTAGATGTGCTAACCAATTCATTGCCCGGTTTAACGAAAGAGGACAACTTTGGGTTAAACCTGTTTGATCCAAATGCTTTTACCACCATTTGGATGCATCCGAACGGCGGCGCCCTTCAATTACCCGTCGGCAGTCCTTTTTTCACCGTTTTGATAAAAGCAAAAGAAACCATACCCAACCTTCAAACGGCACTTCAAATTGACGATTCTGTCACCCCTGCCTTTTTTAACGAATCCTTCGGAGCTGACCCTTTGCCATCCGTCGGTTTAGTTGTTCAGATCGATACATTGTTATCTCCAAGACAAACTTTACAGACACCATCAATTCAAGAAGTGTTGCGCTGCAGCCCAAACCCGATCATTGACGAGGCACTTATCACGTTTTTACATCAAAATGTATCCGAGAATGGCCTGTTAAGTTTTAAAAATTTCGAAGGAAAAACCGTGTATCAACAACATGTTCCTCTGTTATCCGGATCAAATCACTTTACAATAAACACACTTGGATGGCTACCACCAGGAACCTATCTGGTATGCCTGGAAACCAGCAATCATCTGTTTTCAACAAAAATCATTAAACAATAATATTGTGGAGCAGGGTACTTGTAAGTTCTATGTACCCTGCTCCATTCAAATTTACAACCCATGAAAGGTTTAATATACTTCCCGTTTTTTTGTTTACTTGTTTTTACCGGCTCAACTCAAACCATTAATCCAGTTTGGGAACGGCAAGACCCTGCATCAGGTACAACCATCTACGGAGCACCGTTCGTAATGGTTGATCCATTCCATAATTCAGTGGTTTGCAACGGCGATTACACACCAGGGCCAGGCACTTCCCTTTTAACTTCGAAATACGATGCGGAGGGCAATTTACTTTGGCAACGCAAATATGACACTTTCGGTTCAGACTTCATGATCTCTATGGCGCTCGATAGCGTAGGGGGTATATATGTCGGCGGGAATACCATTCATAACCTGATCACAGGCGCTATTCCCCGACTGACGGTGATTAAATATGGGCAACAGGGAGATACATCCTGGTTATACGGTTTCGATGGCCCGGCGGTGGGCGTTACCTACCTGACCAAACTGTGGATGACTGAAGATCTGCATCTGACTGTTTTCGGCCAATATGGTGATACCGTGCAATTGAAAGGCGGGCTTTTTGTAACCCAATTAGCCCCGAATGGGCAAGAATTGTGGCGAGCCACTTACATTGACTCGCTTTATGGGTTGGTTGGCCTTACTGCACGCAAACTGGATGACCGCTGGGCATTTTGGGGCCGTTATTACAACTCCGTAAGCGGATACCGATACCATGCCTGGCAAATCGGGGAACAAGGAGAAGACCTGGGGCACGCATGGACAGAAGTGTTTCCGGGACTATTTAACACCCAATTTATTGATCGGCAGGGCAACCTTTTTATCGGTGATTCATACCGGTATCATGTAATTAAATACGGATTGAACGGGGAAAAGAAATGGGAATATGACCGCCCTCTACCACCTTCCACTGTCAGTGTTCCTGCAAGAATGTATTGTATTGAAAGTGATGAAAATTCCAATGTTTTTATTGGAGGGCATCTTTATTCCGATTTAGCCGGCTATCAAGCCTTGAATAGTAAATTGGACGCTTCGGGTAATCTGGAATGGGAACATTTTGTCGAGTTCAATGGTTTGAAAGAAGGCGCACCTGTTGACATGAGTTGGATAAACAAGGATTTACTTTTGGTGACAATTAATATAATTACAAATTTAGATAGTAATTTTTATGAATTAGGATTGTCGATATATTCTCAGGATGGTTTGTTTTCCGGTGGCGTTTCAGATTTGGAAGGAAAGTCCATTTTCCCCACATCCAATACCATAGATAACAATTACATTTACATCGTGGGTAAAAACTCAACTAATTTTTTACAAGAGAAACAATTTCTTGCTAAATACCCTCTCAATTTGTTGACACCCACAACATTTCCCTTGAAAATCACTCAACGGTTAAACCTCTGGCCAAACCCAGTCAGGGACCGGGTATGGGTTCAATTGCCCGAACATTTTCATGCAAATGCGCCGGTTATGCTCACCGTCACCGATGTTTGCAACCGTATTTTAAAACGTCAAGGTATACCGGATGGAACCCATGTTGCAGAAGTCAATCTGGATGGGCTCCTTCCAGGGGTTTATTTTGTTCAAATTGAAGATGGTATAGGTAAGTTCCTAACAGGGAAAATAACGAAGGAGTAAAATTCAGCCAAAACATCTGTTATTTTTGCCCTGATGATCACCCATGCATTTTTCGACGCATTTCCGCCGGTCAGCAAGGCCGACTGGCTGGCGCAAATCGCCAAAGACCTCAAGGACAAATCATTGGAAGATTTGAACTGGTCGTTGGCCGATGATTTGAAAATCTC
Organism: Saprospiraceae bacterium; assembly: GCA_016787465.1. Taxonomy (GTDB): domain Bacteria; phylum Bacteroidota; class Bacteroidia; order Chitinophagales; family Saprospiraceae; genus M3007. The sequence continues at coordinate 5,414 of JAEUUR010000525.1, forward strand.
GCCGCTCACCCATGCCGACGATTTTTCAAAACCGGCAGGCAAACTATGGCCGGCGCCCAAAAACTGGGAAATCAACGAACTTATTCAGGTCGACGACCCCGTTGCTGCCAACAGAGTGGCGTTGAATGCCCTGGAAGGCGGCGTCGAAGGATTGCGGTTTGCACTACCTGTTTTCGACACGCCCGCATTTTTGGAAACGCTTCTGCAAAATGTCCACCTCGACTACATCGGCCTGCATTTTGAAGGCGCTTCCCTTCAGCAAAACCCCAGCTTGGCACTGGGCTTTTTAGCAAAAATAGCGGAGGAACGCGGCTTAAAAACGGAACAACTGCGCGGCTCACTTGCTTACCGCCCCATTCAGCCAGGTCTTACTCCCGATTGGCGCTACCTCTCCGAACTGTTGGCGTATGCGCAAACTACGTTCCCCGGTTTCAAACTCATCGAAATTCCTTTTTCTCTACACGAACATCCTGTAACGTCATTAAGTGAAACACTGGGTTATCTTGATGCATGCTTGAAAGCGTTGACGGCGCGAGGTGTATCACCCGACCATCTGACCCGTTCAATCCGGTTTTCGATTCCGGTAGGGCGCCACTATTTTTTTGAAATTGCCAAGCTCCGGGCTTTGCAAATTTTGTGGCTGAATGTGTTGAAAGCGTGGGGGGCGGAGCCGACGACCGCACATCTTTCCTGTGAAATCGCGCCAGAAGCTTTCACCGACGATTTATATACGAACATGATTCGTGGAACCAGCATAGCTATGTCGGCCATAATCGGCGGAGCGAGCCAACTGACGGTTCAGCCCTATGATCAGGGGCGGGAACAACTGGCTGCGTACCCTCCGGCATTTGGCCGCAGGATCGCGCGCAATGTTCAGCACTTACTCAAAATGGAAAGCCACCTGGATGGATACGTCGATGCTGCGGCAGGGAGTTACTATATCGAGCAGTTGACCAATACGCTTGCTGAAAAGGCGTGGGTGGAATTTGTTTAGGGAGTGTCTGAAACGATTACTCCACGTAGTTTTTGTTTCCTGCTGAATTCGCAGAAATTACGCAGAAAACCGCAGATGAAATTGCTGTGCGCTTATTGATTCGGCAGTTTTTTAAGTATCAGGTTTTGGAAACCGAAGTTGGTTTCAACGGAATCAACCCGGTATTGCGTAAGGAGCCATTGACGTCCAGCAACGCTATCCTTGTCTGCCGTTGAAAGCCGATTGAGCCAATCGTATTCAATGACGACTGCACTATCAAGGAGTGTTTCATTAAAACTGGAACCACCCATACGTGCGCCGCTTAGGTCGGCGCCGGATAAATTCACCTTGCTGAAATGCGCGCCACGCAGATCGGCGCCGTTCAAATTCGCCTTGCTGAGGTCGGCGCCAAACAGATTGGCCTCACGCAGATCAGCCGATTCCAAAATCGCATTTTTGAGTTTGGTGTTTCGAAGTCGTGCATGGTTCATTTTGGCGCGTGCCAGCACGGCATTTTCCATGTCTGCGCCGCTCAAGTTGGCCTGGGTAAAATTAGTTTCATCCAAAACGGCATTGGTCAGATCGGCAGCGTTCAGGTTTATTCCGGATAAAAACTCGCCGGAGAGCACGGCGCCCTTCAGGTCGGCTTGCGCAAAATCGGACACCTGAAAAATGCGGCGAAGGGTACCGTTATCAATTTGACTATTAATTAAAGCCAATAAGAGCTGACCTCGTTCCGGGCTCAGTTCGCGGGCAACCAGTGAATCTGCATCCAGGTAACGGTATGGCCTCAAACTTTTGCTCAGCGCAATCACCCGGCCAATAATTTGAGGCGACAGATCGCGCACACCTGGTTGGCCGACATCCGACTTCAGTTCCCGGTCGATGGCGTCCACCAGATTGCCCATCAAATATATTAAAGCGCTTCTACGGTCGGCTTCCTGCAAATAGGTTTGCTGGTCGAGGCGTACGTTTTGAAGTTGAAGCAGGGCATTTTGCTGGGTGAGCAATTTGTTTTGGTTATAGATCAGCACAGTGCCCAGCAGTCCGCCAAAACTGACGAATAAGGTGCTGAAAATCAGAACGATCCAGCGGCGGAAACTAATCCAGGAATACCAGGCAAAAATGCGGGTGAACAGGCCGTCGAAATCGTTTTTGGCGCTGCTAAAATCGCGGTTCCAGCTGTTTAAAAACAAAGACTGGCCCAGATCTTTCACCTCGTTCAGGTCAGTGTTGTTCACGCCAAACAGGAACTTCAGTACCCGTTCTTTAAACTGGACAATAAAAAACGCCAACCCTGCCAGTACTCCAATCGCGATGGCGAAAGTTTTGAGTAATCCGGGAAGGTTGGCGCTGAGGGAATTGATGCCAACCAAAGCAAGCGAGGCTCCCAGCAGTAATCCGAGGGCCAGCGCCACAATGGTTCTGGACAAAATATCGATTTGCCCGCTTGGCTTCTTTTCCGGTTTAAGTTCGTTCAGATCCAAGGCTGAAATTTCAAAAATCAGTGGTGGTGACCGCCCGCACCATGAACGTGGCCATGCGCGAGTTCAGAAGGATCGGCATCGCGGAGGGAATCAACTTGTCCGGTGAAATAGAGATCTACTCCCGCCATGGGGTGGTTAAAATCAATTTTTACCTTATCGAGTCCAACCCATGCCACCATACCGGTCAGGCGGTTGCCATCCTGGTCTTGTAAGGGCAACATATTTCCCACTTCCAATATTCCGTCGGGAATTTTACCGTCTTGTTCAAACATGCTTTTAGGCACTTCTACCAGGGCATTGTTGTCGTATTCGCCGTATGCTTGAGCCGCAGGAATGGCAAATGCGAAGGTGTCGCCGGTTTTTAATCCGGACAAATTGCGCTCAAATTCCGGCAGCATCATACCTACTCCAAAAATGAACATCAGGGGTTCGCGGCCTTGCGTGGATTCAACCATCTGGCCTTCGGCAGTTCCTTCCGTCAGCGTATAGTGTACGGCGACTACCTTGTTGGTTTCAATAACCATTTTATTGTTGTGTTATCAGGCAACAAAAGCGGCCTGTAGTTAAAAAATGTGCGCAAAGGTAGCGCACTATTTCAGTTCTTTTTCGATTTCGCGCAGGATCGTGTGCGCTGCGTTCCAATCTGCTGTTGAATCAAACTGGCCGATCTGACCTGCATAAACGGCCATTTCACACTTTTGCCAAACAGAAAGCAAGGCTTGCGTCCGTATGGGCGTAACACCTTTGGCTACAAGCTTTTGAGTGACTACCTCGTGGTTCAGCTCTGCGGTGGAAAGATTGAGTTTTGTGGCGAGGTAAATTTGAATACCTTTCAGCAATTCAAGGTAAAAACCGGGTGTATTGGTTTGATGCTCCAGCGATGCAATTTTCTCAATTTGAAGTAGGCTATCAATTCCAGGCGCTTTGGGCATATGTATCGGCTCATGGGCAATGATTTTTTCTTTTTTAGGCCGTCTTTTCAACCAAACCAGTAGCCCGGCGAACATCAATGTCAACCCCACCCCTCCCCACAACCAGGGATTCAGAAGCCAGCGTGCGGCTTTTTGTAATAAGCCTGTTGATGTGGTTATTTGAAGAGGCACTGTTGTCGTATCAATTGGGTTGGGTGTATAATTTTTACCCGCGCTCACTTGTATTTGAATGGCGGCCGCCGACAAAGTGCGGTATTTATTACTGTCTGGATCAAAAAAGGTCATGGAAGGCGTAAACGCATAATTTCCAGGGTCTTTGGGAAGCAATACGTATTCCAGTTTTTTGGAAAACATTAATTGCTCCATATTTTCATAGGTTTCTTCTTCAAGGATGCGCGGTTGAAATATTTCACAACCTGCGGGCGCCTCAAATTTAGGCGGCCCAAACCGCCTTGCATCACCGTTTCCGGTCAGTGCAACGGTGATGGTAAGCGCATCGTCGGTCGTAAGCACGCTGGTGTCGGCAGAAACTTCCCAGGTAAACGTTCCAACTCCGCCTGAAAATCCGGCGGGAACAGGTTGAGGTAAATCTTCAACCGTTAACACCACCGGAGCCGTATTCAAGGTTACCGGTTTTGGACCGAATAAAAAACCCTGGGTGCCAGGCTGTTCGATACCCACGCGTATCTGGGCGGCTTTGATGGTTATCTCGCCTGTTTGCTGGGGAAAAATACATTCTTCATGCAAGGTTTTAACGGCATATTTTGCACCCCGGATGGTTTGGTATTGAACCCGTGTGTCAAACCTTTTGCGTTCTTTGGAATAAAACCCTTCAAAATCCGGCAGGGAGATCAGGTCGGCGCCTTCGATGGCAACTTTGGTATAAAGCATCAGTCGCCAAATCACCTGCTGACCTGGATAGGCTTTGGTACGATTCAATTCGCCGGTAATAAAAACCTCTTCCAGTTTTCCATTGGGGATTCCGCCGCCTTTAAATGTTTGCGTATTTTCCTGAACGGACAGGGTGATGGGTTTGGTACTCAGTTGTTTCCCATTCACCATTACAGTGGCAGGTCCGATGCTAAAAGTACCCGTCGACAATGGTTCAAGGGTATAAGACCAAATCTGTTTAACGCTGGTACGGCCGTTAACGATAGAAAAACCCCGCGATTCGGAAACACCGCCGCTGGGTTTGAAATCACGGAAAACAGGCGGCGTGAACTGCCGGCCTTCGGCGCCTTCAAGAATGAATGACACTTCGAACGGCCGGCCTGGGGTCAAACTTCTACTATCTACTTCTGCTTTAAAAGTTGGCGTTTGGCATAAACCGGCAGTTGTTTGCAGAAATAAAAAAAAACCGAACCCCCAGTGCCAGGTGGGCCTGGATACCTGCGTTCGGAATTTTAACATACTGGTTGCCATTATGAGGCTCAAAACTCCATCAATTTGTAAAGAAATATTACAAACGAATGGTTTTTATTTTCTTTTTTGAATTTTCGGCCGGGTAATTTCCGGAGTTTGGTCGACCAGGTTGTGGATGCATACCATTGGCTCCCGGCGAAACGTATATTTTTTTAGGCTCGGTTTTTATTTCTTCGGATGAAGTTTTAAGTACGGCTTGCGGAATCTCCAGCCAACCGGTATCCTGCGCCATTAGCTGGAATTGATAGATTGCGCTGGAAATGCTTTTCCCACCTGAGATTGTCATGTTCGAGCTTTGACTGGATCCAATTACAGTCCACTTTCCTCCAGCCCAATCAGGCGAAGTAAATCGGCCATTTTGGTTGTTTGAAATTTCAAATTTCACAATTAAGACTTCATCTGTCGTGAGTTTATCTTTTGAGACCGACAAAGAACAGGCAGCTTGATTCTGGCCCAAAACAGGTGCAGCAGAAATCAGCAAACCAAGAAGGGATGTCCAAATCTGATACATTGTTCAATTATTTTTTGAAATTTAAAATCCGGGCAATTGGCTATAACAAACAACCTCGGTTTGTGTTTACCCGATTGTAATTTCTACTACTTCGAATTCCATTGGGCCGGCCGGTGTGGTGATTTTAGCTACTTCACCTACAACTTTGCCCAACAATCCGTGTCCGATTGGGGAGGTAATTGAGATTTTCATCAATTTCGCATCTGCTTCCGTTTCTGAAACCAGTTTATAGGTCATTTCTTTACCTGTTTTCAGATTTTTGATGGTTACATTCGAAAGAATGGCCACTTTGGAATTGTCTAGCTGGCTTTCGTCAATGACCCTCGCATTGGAAAGGATGGTTTCCAATTCATTGATCTTAAATTCCAACAAACCTTGTGCGTCTTTTGCTGCATCATATTCAGCGTTTTCCGACAGGTCGCCTTGTGCGCGTGCTTCTGCGATCGCGCGTGCCGCTTCCATGCGCCCGTTTGTTTTCAGTTCCTCCAGTTCCGATTTAATTTTATCATAACCCTCTTGAGTGAGGTAGGTGTAATTTGCCATGACGCTGTGTGCTTTACTTTACGATTCGAATTTTATTCAAGGGCTACCTTTATAGGCAGAAAAACGCAGGAACGCTCCCGGCCTTTCGGCAGAAACGTTCCTGCGTTTTTTCTAATGCAAAGGTAAGGCTGGCAGATCAATATAAAAAGCCTGCCGGCACAAATTCTTTATAAATCCAGTCTGATACCCAGATTATGAATTCCGTTGAACACATTGGTTTGACGGTAACCGTAGTCCAGTGCGATACGTGTTTCAGAATCTTTTTTCACGGGTACAGAAAACGAAAACCCACCGCTGATTCCGTTATCGAGTGATGCCTGGATTTCGTTTTGATCGAGTTCGTGTTTATAACCGATCCTGAAAGCGAACATTTTACGTACCGCCAGTTCCAATCCGCCGCCAATTTGGTCGCGGGAAAAAGCATTGGAAGTAAAATTACCGACGAGCGTGAGTTTGTTGGTTTTCCCCAAAAGCCAATCGTAGGAAGCGCCGATATTCAGCTGAGAAGGTAATTCGTACGCAGCAGAACGTTCGTAGTACGTGTTGTCATAAATCCATGTAGGGCCTGGATTCGGCAATGGTTTTGAAAGGCCTTCACCGGTGTAGCGCATTTTGCTACCTACGTTGCGGAGCGAGATACCAAACTTGAAGTTATCGTTCTCACCGGTAACGTATTGAACGCCGGCATCCAGTGCAAACGCCCTTGCTGCCACATTGGAAATGGATTCGTTAACCACCTTTGCGGTAACACCCACCGATACTTTGTTGCTGAACAGGTGCGAATACGACAAGCCCAAGTTAAAAAAGGAAGGACTGAACACAGTACCCGATCCTTCCGGAACATCCTCGGTTGTATAGTCGAAATCACCGAGGTCCATGGCCATCAGACTAACACCAAAAGCGCCGCCATTGCCAATTTTTTGTGCCAATCCGAATGCATTGATGTTAATGTCGGCAATGTAACGAGTGTGACCAAGCTGAATTTGAGTTTTGCTGATCCGGGAAAGGCCTGCAACATTGAGGTACATCGCTTCAGCGCCAAACGTATTGGACGTGTTCATTTCATGAAAACCTGCACAACGCGCCCATGGGTTGATCAACAATTGATTGGCGCCTGCCTCACCCTGGCGATCCGGGTTACCTGCAAAAGCAGTAGCCGGCATCAGTGCAAGCAGGAGATATTGGTATATTTTCTTCATTATCAAAAAATTGAATTTTAAAGAATTTGTCACCAGTTGTTCGTTGCCGGTTTAGGTTTAAATACCAAAATCGACAACGAACAACCAACAACAGATCGTCAGAGTCCCGAAGGATCAAATTGGCGGGCTATGCCAAACCATTTAACCGTTCGTTCACCCTTGCCAGGTGCGGCAATATGTATCAGATACACACCACTTGCAACCGGGATGCCTTTGCTGTTTTTCAAATCCCACTCGATCGCCGGAGAAATTTGATTGTAAGGCTCGTATTCCTCGTTTCTGGTGTACTGGCGAATGAATTTGCCATCCAGTGAGTAAATCGTTACGGTAGCACGACCCGGTACGTTTGTAATTTTCACCGTTTGTGTAAACTGTGACGTTTCGTACTGGGAGAATCCGTAATATGGATTTGGAACGACTTTGATAGAATCAAGGGCGTTTTCGATTTGAACTGTGCTCAAATCTGTACGCACTTTGCTTTTGTCAATGGTGAACTGGTAACGTGGGTGACCAGTTTTTTTGTTCGAATCGTTGTCGTTGAACCAGGTTTGGTAGGCATTATCTACGCGCAATTTAACGATCGCATCGTTGTTCCGTGGAATCAGGCCATCCTGATAAGAACGCAACGGGAAGAATTGGTTGCCATAAAGCATACCTGCCCAGGCGATTTGTTTGATCCTGTTCAATTTTGCAGTCGGGCTTGTTTGCAGTTCCGGAGAAAAGCCCCAACGGAAATTAGCACATTCGTCGTAGGTCGTGTATGAAACATAAACCCAGTGCTGACCGCCCAACAACCAATCGTAGTATTGGGGCTGAACAAAAGGTCCCGGCTCAAAACCTTCGCGGAGAGGAGTTGCTGTAGGATTCCACATCATATCCCGGCCGGTGTAGCTTGGATCTACAGCCTTGGAATAACAGGAGTTTTCAGCAAAGAAAATGTTCAGGCGGCGACCGGTTTCCACATCAATCGCGTAACCAGGGAACCATCCCATGCCATAGAGCGGTTGACCGGCTTTTGGATTTACCTGGCCGTTAGGCAAGGTAGGTAGCTCAACAGCGCCATCCGGATCGGGCAAACCGTCGCCGTTGGCATCTTCTTTACCTACAGAAGGTGCATAACGCACGTCGAAGTGGTTGCGTACTTTTCCTGGAGGAGCAGGGCTCTCCGTCGACAATTCGGGCAATTTCTCGTATGCCGTTGGCGAAACGCTGGTGTATGGGTAAGTAGCGCCTTCGATCACGCAGCAGCGGCTCCATTTGCTTTTATCGCTGGTAAATACGATATCTACATTCGGCAGGTTATTCAACGCTTTGGTTCTGGCGGCGGCATTACCCACTGCATTGGCGTTAAATGAATTCTTTTCTGTCCATGCCGGTGTGAAATAATAATCCGGGAAAGCACTCCTCCAATTACAAAGCACATACGGAGTAAAGATGCCATCGCCCAAAGTGCTTAAAGCTTGTAATGGATCAAGGTCTTCATCATCTTCTCCTAAAGCGGTTCTTACGTAGTTGAAATAACTCGTGCCTTCGCCTTGGTCAGGCAAAAAGTTGATCCAAGGTTGATTCGGATTTTGATATTCTATTTCTGCCCCAATGCCGCCGTTAGAATCGTCTGCTTTGGATCCTGGTTCGTTACCTTGCGCAATGGAAATAGAGAAACCATAATTAAGCACCACCTGTTCGTTCAATTTAGCGATCGTTTTTTCAGACGCGATCACCGGTCCGTCGGGCAACTTACGCAATTCCCAACGTGCATTAGCGTCTAGGATATTGTCGGTCATATTGTCGTCAACCAATGCTACTTCATAATCGCCTTCTTTGATTTCGAAGGGATTGAAGATGGTCACGTTGATCGGGCCGCGGCCTGGCTTGTACGTCAAGGTTGAGTCATAACCGCTTTGGAATATACGGTCACGAGTTTCATCGTCAATTTCAACGAAATTGCCACCCACGCCTGCGCCTTCGAGGCGTTTAATTACTACGCCATCGCCGTAAGATGTATTCAGCGCCACATCCACTACCGGACGAGGAATCACCGTTTTAATTACCACGTTCAGACGACCTTCCAGATAAGGACGCTGCTGACCAGTAACAGGTCGAGCCGTTGGGTCGAAAGTGTCAAAATTGTTATAACCGTAAGCTACTACAGCATAATAGTACTTCTTATGGTTAATCAAACTTTTGTTGTTACCCACCGCAAAGCGGTCTTCTTTGATCGAGAAGGTATGTTTGATACCCAAATCCTGTCCGTCGGCTTTTTGCTCAGGCGTATACACCTTGCCTCCGTTCGGATTTTCAAGCTCTTCCCAGTTGTGAATTTTCTTAATGCCGTTTTTAACGTCCACCTGATATACAATTTTAGCACGGTCAGGGTTATCAAAATCAGCTGCCGACACGTTCGGGTCGATCAATTGAATGATCTTGTAACCTTCAAAACGGTATTTGACCAATTCTATATCTGCTGGATCACTACTTTTTATCAGGCTGTCTGGCGCCAGAAAATCAATTTCTGTGTAATTTTCAAAGGCATTGTTATTTACCGTCGAATCCGGGTTATTGGTTAAAACCACCACGATTTCTTTATCCAATTCAATCCAGTCTGCATCTGGTGCATCCGGGCCGTCGAGCAAATTGAAACAGTTGTCGAACAATCCTTGTGCGAGCTTGTCGGCGCGGAACAATGCTTCAAGATCCGGGCAGTCATAATCGATATCCGGCACCCATGGCACACCGATGATCAGTTCGTTCACTGCACCGGGCAGCAGGGTGAACGGACCAGATGCCTGAATGGTGCGGCGGTCGCCAAAAGCAAGGCCTGCCGTACACATACTCCATCCATTGGGGTCGTTCGGCGCTTCGGTAAAGGCATAATCGATCGGAATGGTTCCGCCATAACCGCTGCCACCGTAGGTGAAAGGCAACCCATCTTTCCAGCTGCCTGTCAGGTAACGGTAAAACTCAATGGGTGCATTCGGGTCAGTTTGTGCCGCCGGCCAACTACCAAAACCGGTATTGTTGTAATATACGAAGGATGACATCGGCAGTTCATTGCCGAATGTGTCCAAAGGACCACGGAAATAGTCGACACCCAGAATTGGAATTTTATCGCCGTAG
>JAEUUR010000532.1 GCA_016787465.1 Saprospiraceae bacterium
AAATCCCGCTCTGTGCCCAATTGTTCCATGTCTGAACGGGCTGTCTGATACATAAAAAATGCATAAAAAAGTAAGCTACCGTATTGTATCCCCAGATTTAGGAATAAGGGTGGGTTGGCTACATAAACAACCAGAAAAAACAACAAGACAGTTACACCGCCTAATACTCCGTAACGGATACCTGGACTGGAAAAAGACATATTTTATTGTATCGATTGATTCGATTGATTCGATTGACTGGTCTCAATCTTAGCAATGCAAATGTATTAAATTGAATTGAAACAGGCTTAACTCCCAATCGAATCAATCGAATCAATCGAATCAATCATCTCATATAGTCCATTTTCGGCTCGCGTTTTACAAATGCGGCTGTAATAAGGCTAACGATGATACTGAATATGGCGCCGTTGATTATGCCACCTTTTAGAGCCGTTAAAAACTCACCGGATTTGTCAAATTGTTCCATCGTTTTTTCCAGTTGATCGGCCGGCATGGCTTCGCCCCAGGTGTTCATGAACTGTTCTTTCAGGGCGCTGATATAATTTGGGTCGATGAAATTAATCAGAACATAGTTCCAAATACCGGATACAATTCCTCCTGCAAATAGCACCAGAAAACCGACCAACAATGCTTTGCCATAAGTAATTAAACCGTTGTCGAGCTGGTCTCTTTGGTGGCGCATCGATAAAAACGCAAAAACAAAACTAACAAGCAGGATAATACCGAAAGACAAGGCCATGCCGCTGAACGAGAAAACATTAAGGCCGCTCAAATAAAAAAGCAGGGAAATAACAATTGCAGCAGCTGAATTCAGGCCGCCAAATCGAATAACAGTATCCCAAATAGGTTGGCCTTTCGGAGCAGTAACAGGAGTGTCGAGTGTAGACATGATTTTCGTTTAATTTGAAAGTTTGACTGATTGAAATTTGGGGAAATAAAAATGTCGGTATAAAGCTATTTGAGAATTGTTGCATTTGCTAGTAGGGTTCCGACTATTGACTACATTTATCCGACAAAATCATGTATTTACAATGCCTATTGAATTCCTGGCGGTTTTATTTTTTTTTATTGCAGCTGTTTATGCGTCTGTAGGTTTTGGAGGCGGATCAAGTTATATTGCTGTGCTGGCGGTATCCGGATTGGCTTTTCAGGATATTCGGGTCATTGCTTTGGTTTGTAATATACTGGTTGTATTGGGAAATACCAGTCTGTTTTATCAAAATGGTTGGTGGTCGGCAAAAAAGTACCTGCCAATCGTTCTGGCCGGCGTTCCGCTTGCGTTTTTAGGTGCTGCTACCCCGATCAAGGAAAGCACCTTTTTTATTTTGCTTGCAGGATGCTTATTACTTGCCGGCTGGGTACTTTGGTTTCAACCTGTGGGTTCCAGGGAAAGCCATCATCCCGATCAACATTTACATTCAATAAAATCGGGATGCATCAGTGGCTCAATCGGCTATTTCTCAGGACTTGTAGGCATTGGAGGCGGCATTTTTTTGTCTCCGGTACTCCATTTTCTAAGGTGGGATCATACAAGGCATATTTCAGTGGTGGCAAGTCTGTTTATTTTATTCAATTCAGTAGCAGGTTTAGCAGGTTTAGTATACAAACAACAGTTTAACCTACGTTGGGACATAGGCGGTTGGTTATTCCTGGCTGTCATAGTTGGAGGGCAACTTGGTGCAAGAAGCAGTTTGAAATGGTTAAGCGTGAACACTGTCAGAAAAACCACGGCAGTTTTGGTATTTATTGCTGGGATAGAGTTGCTTTTAAAACACCTGAATTAGATGCTCATCAGGATTTTTGATTCTGCTGACAAAAACGTCCGTTTCTTCGCATCCTGTTTAACGTTATGAAGGTTCGTATACTTGCATTTGGTATTGCCCGTGAATTGTGCGGGGCCAGGGAATTTGAAATGGAAATTCCCGAAGCATCTACCGTAATTGAATTCAAAAACTTGCTTTTTGAACAAAAACCAGGTTTTTTGGCCGTGGCATCCATAACTATTGCTGTAAATGCTGAATACAGTGAAGACACCCACGTATTAGGCGCCAACGATGAAATCGCTATCATTCCGCCTGTCAGCGGAGGTTAAACGCAGGAAGATGAACCTGGATTTGCAAATTTTAGATACTCCCTTGGACCTTGGCGCATGTGTAAAGCTGGTATCAATGCCCGAAAGCGGCGGCATACAAGTTTTTATTGGTGTGGTACGCAACCAAACCCAAGGTAAAAAAGTAATTTGTCTGGAGTATGAAGCTTATGTTTCAATGGCACTAAAAGAATTGGATAAAATTGCCGCCCGGGCTGCAACCCAATGGCCGGTTCAGGCAATTGCGGTGCATCACCGCACAGGCAAATTGATTGTGGGAGAAACTGCTGTTATTGTAGCCATCAGCGCTGCTCACCGGCATGCGGCTATTGAAGCCTGCCGTTTCATCATCGACACTTTAAAAACGACAGTGCCCATCTGGAAAAAAGAAATTTTTGAAGATGGAGAAGTGTGGGTAGCTGCCCATCCATAAAATTCAAATGCGGGCATGAAGAAATTTGAAAAAACATTATTGCTTGGCACAGCCGGTTGGGGCTGGACTGTAAACAAAACCGCCGCATTTGAATTGCTGGATTTTTGGTTGACCCAAGGATTTACCGGGGTCGATTGTGCTACTAATTATCCAATCAACAAACAACATTCAGATTTCAGGGCAGCTGAGAAAATCCTCCTGGAGTACATTAAAGCACATGGATTGTCCGCACTGAACGTGACCATGAAAATTGGAAGCCTGGACAATCTTCGAAGTCCAGACATTAACCTGTCGCCGAGCTTTATACAAATGATCGGCGAAGAATACATACGGTTGTTTGGCAGCAACATCAAATCGCTGATGTTGCATTGGGACAACCGAAACGAAACATATGAGGTGGCTGCTTCGATTTCTGCGCTTTTGGAATTGCAACGAAAGTATGCCATACAACCCGGCATATCAGGAATCAAACACCCGGAGGTTTACCATACTGCCAATGAAACGATGGGGGCTACATTTGACATTCAAGTCAAACATAACGTATTACAATCCGATATTGGTCGGTATTTACCGTGGTTTCCGATCGCCAATCATCGTTATTTCGCCTATGGTATGACAGCGGGTGGTATCAAACTTGACGATCAACCCTACCCTTCCGAAAGTACGTTTGTTCAACGGGGCGGCAACCCGGAACACGCTTTGGAAGTGAGTGAAGCAATTAAAAGAACACTTTCAACATTTGAAGGCACGCCTTTTGAAAACGTGCGGGAGATGTGGCAACTCGGTTTAATTTATGCGGGAAACCATCCTGCCATCAGCGGCATGGTGATAGGTGTTTCCTCTGCACAACAACTGAAATCTACCTTGAGGTATTGGCAAGATGTCGCTTCCGGCGTGTTTATACCCGTATTTAAGGCATTTGAAAGTCGTGGATAAAAAGATTGCCCGCTCACTTCGCAAGCGGAATGGCAGGCAATCATTAGAACCATGAAATTTTTAAGAGATTGTCTAAAGGTGCAATTTCTCCTTTTTATGGAGCAACGCTTCTTTTGTTTCTACCCTATCCGGATCAGGGACACAACAATCCACCGGACATACGGCTGCGCATTGCGGTTCTTCATGGAAACCAGTACATTCCGTACATTTATCAGGCACGATGTAGTAATATTCATTTGAAACAGGGTCGTTTTTCCTGGCAGCATCCACCATACTTCCGTCGTCCAACGAAAAATTACCCTTAACGGTTGTTCCATCCGAAATGGCCCAGGTTACGCCACCTTCATAGATGGCATTGTTTGGGCATTCCGGTTCGCACGCGCCACAATTAATACATTCATCAGTGATCATGATCGCCATAACAGAAACTCCTTATGCTATTTTTTTGTTTGTAACAGTTAGTATCTTGAAAAGTTGCACAAAGGTAAAACTGCTTGAGATGGAATCAATGTGATCAATGTAACATATATTATTGAATTGCCTTAACAAAGGCTTCAATTTTCTGCTGGCTCTCCAACTTCTTTCTTACTGCATCTGCTTCTTTTCTGGAAGAGAAACGATCCGTACAAACAGAAAAATAAGGTGAATTCGGGAATCGTACAATTTCTGCTTTTGAATAGCCCAGGCTTTGCAACTCAGCCAAACGGGTTTTAGCTCCGGTTTCGAGTTTAAATGAACCTGCGACTACATAAAAACCATTGTCTTTTGCATCTGTTACGCCAACTTTGCCAGGACGGGGCGCCGAGTTGATGTTAGTGCTTGGATCCTGGTGTTCATCGATACCACTTACTTTGCCATCCACATACATCATAGAGGCCGGTGTCATACCACTCAACACCCTAATTTCAGTGCGGCGGTTTCTTGCGTGTTCTTTTTCTGTGCAAGTTATGCCATCCGAACAGGTGTTTCTCGGTTCGCTTTCGCCGTATCCATGCGGCATGAGCCGGTTGCGCGCAATACCCTTCATTACAAGGTATTCCACTACGCCATTTGCACGGCGTTGGCTCAAATCTTCGTTGTAGGTATGGCTGCCACGGGAATCGGTGTGGCTGGCAATTTCAACCGATAAAGAGGGCTGTTGTTTCATGATAGCAACAACCATATCGAGGTCTTTTCTACCATCCGGACGCAAGGTAGCATCGTTGTAGTTGTAATAAATGTTGGGCAGATCGAACTTGGTGCCCGGAGCCAGCGGAGCTACCGACAAATTTTGCATCACTGGTTGACCAGGTTTCCATCCGTTGGTATCAACCTCTGTGGTTCCTACGATTCTTCCGCCTTGCATCACATCCACCCTGTATTTGGTGTTCGGATCAAGGTAGTGTTCAATCATGCCATTTGCATCCGTAACCAAGGTATCTTTTTGACCGGTACGGGTATTGGTGACCACCACCACGTTGCCGGCCATCGGTGCATTGGTAAGGTAGTTGAACAACGACGGATTCCACTGAATTTTGCCTGCTGCAGCGGAAGACTTTTCCAATTGAGCGGCCAACTCATTCCCCGGTTTGGAAATGGGCAAGCGGAACTGTTTGGTTTGAAATCCTTTTTTGCTGATGATAATCACATAATTACCAGGTTTCACCTCCGTTGCATAACGGCCGCGGGCATCGGTTTCTCCGGAAACGCCTTTGTCGGGTGGAATAGAGCTGATAACATCTTCTCCATCCACTTTTTGCATCGTGATCACATTGCCATTTTCGTCCCTTCCGATAACGTTATTGGCATCGTAATTCATTACTTGCACTTCGGCGCCTTGGATGGTTTTACCGGTTGATTTTTCAGTGACAAGTATTTTCAGATCAAGGTTTCGATCCGGAACGCGCATGTTCTGAAGTAAAAAGTCGTCGAGGTTGCCGTTTTCCGTATGAAAATTGAAAATATCATCCAATCCAGCGCCGCCATTGCCATTAGAGGCAAAATAACCATTGATTTTATTCAAATCGACAATCAGGCCGAAATCGTCGCCGCCTGTATTGAAGGGTTCACCCAGGTTCACGGGTTTGGTCCAGGCATTGCCATCCGGAATGGCATAATACAAATCGAATCCACCTTTTGCTTCCGGCAATCCATCAGATGCGTAATAAATGGTATTATCTGCGTGGATGAAGGGGAATGCTTCACGCCCTTTTGAGTTAATGTCTTTGCCCATATTGACAGGCTCACTCCATGATTCGCCTACTTTGTAGGACACATAAATATCGGTGCTTCCGAATCCGCCTGGGCGGTTTGAAGCAAAGAATAATTTATCGCCGTCAATGCTGATTGATGGGTGGAAATCGTCGAATTCATTGTTATTGAAAGGCAGTGGCTCGGGTTTTCCCCATGCGCCGTTTACCTTTTTTGACCAGTAAAGCCTGGTATGTTGCACTTTGTCCTTTGCAAACTGATCTTTACCATTTACCACTGCATTGCTTGAGAAAAACAAGGTTTCTGCTGTCCGGTCAAAACAAACCGGCCCTTCATGGTTGATGGAAGTGATTTCTTTGGCAAATACTTCAGGAGCTTGTAATGCGCCTTCTGCATTTCTCTTCGATCGAAGAATAGACATCATCAGGCTTTGGCCCTGGTCGACTGTTTTCTTTTTGGAAACATCGTTGTTCGTCGAAACAAAGACAATACCGTCTTCATAAAAAGTTGCGCTGAATTCAAGTTGCGGCGTATTCACCGCAGTTTCATTATTAACCTGCACGGTCACTTTAGGGATTTCCCCTGCAGTTTGCGCATAGGCGCTGCAAGCAGCCATCACTGCGAGAATGATGAGAATGTTATGCTTAAAGGCTTTCATGATTCCTTTTTATTTAAATTGATTAGGGACAAGGGCCTACATAAAGAACCTTGGGTTGGTCATCTTTTTCTTGCCGTTGGTAGCCCGCTTCAAATCGGCCTGCAGCAAAAGCTCGATGGAACCTGCGTTGTAATCTTTCAATCCGCTCAAGGTAAAATCGTAGGCAGCGCCAATTCCAAGTTGTGGAGAGGCTTGCCAAAAAGCCAGCAAATCTACTGAATCGCCGAAACCATCACCCCCCATCCGGTAGGAAAGACCCGCAGTGAATTTCTGGCGTATGTCAAGATTGAGGTTGATGTCGGCATCAAAAGGTGCATTTTTTACGTATTTCAGCAGTACCGCCGGCATCAGGTTGATATCTTCGCTCAAAGGAATAATTGCACCGGCCATTCCATAAAAGTGTTGATATTCTTTAGCTAGTTGCGTTGCATTGTTATTGGCAAAACCGATTACATTAGAATACAAATGCGGAACAGACACGCCGAAGTAATATTTACCCATAAACGTGGTATAAACACCGGCTCCTACGTTGCCATAAATATCGTTTTCACGCTGATTGGAAATCGAGTTATCGCCATTGTCAATGAATTGGGCGTCTTCATACGCAACACCAAGTGAGCGAATGCTGCCCGACAAACCGATGCGCACTGAAACATCCTCTTCCGCTACCATATCATAAGAATAAGCTACGGAGCCTGAAAAATCACGTTGCAAGCCAATTTTTAAATGGTTGATTGTAACGCCAACGCCTACACGAGGCGATAGAAACGGGCCATTGAAACTAGCCAAAGCAGATTGTGGAGCTCCTTCAAAACCGATCCATTGACTGCGGTAAATTGCTGTAATGCTGGGCACCCCGCGCGCACCTGCGTATGCCGGGTTGATCAGCAGTTTATTGTACATGAACTGTGTAAAATGGGCTTCCTGTTGGGCGCGCAATCCATTGAATGCGAGCAGGAGCGAAAAAACAAATAGTAAACGTTTCATTATGCTGGAATTTTTATGGTTTCAGGCAACCTACTTTCAACGTTGCCGATTGTAAAAAGTAACAACCGGCAACGTAAAAAAGCGATTTCTTACACCGTTGAGATTGTTTTTTATCTGAAAATTTCCACGAATCCTTTTTTACTTGGTTCTGACGGGCCGGCCTTGAAGATGTAGAAATATACCCCATCAGGCAGGTCTTGACCCGCTTCCCCATTTAAAGTTCCGCGCCAAGCCGGACTAACCGGATCGTTCGGATCATTCGTGTAACCGTCGGACTCAAACACTCTATCTCCCCATTGATTATAAATTACCAAAGAATTTTCAGGATAGGAACGTCCTTCCAAACATTGAATTACCAACCAGTCATTCAAATTGTCGCCGTTGGGTGTGATAATATTCGGAACAAAATCACATTCCCGGTCATTCACTCTAATTGTCGCAGTAGCCATTTCACCGGGCTCGCCGCAATAACACAATTGGTAAGTGAATGAAATATCTTCACCTCCCTGTTCTGCGTAAGCGAACAAACCGCCGCCTAGATAAACTAATCCGGGGTGGAGTGGCTCTGGCAAAATCTCACAGATTTCAAAATCTTCCGGGTTAATACCGTCATTTGCAAAGACATTAAATGTGTCTACAGCGCCGCCATCAATCTCAAACATGTCGTTCATCGGTTCAGGCGCTTCAATTAACTCTACAGTTACCGTGCCAATTGGTGTTGCACAACCGTTAATGGAGGCACTGACAGAGTAGTCGCCGGCAGTTTGGGCATCCAGGCTGCTGATGGTGTGCTGATTTCCAGAGGTTGGAAGCGCTCCACCAGGAACCTTAACCCAGGTGTAAACTGCTCCTGGAATATTGAGTGCGCTGATAATTACTTCTTCTCCTTCACAGCCAGGATTAGGATCAGCGACCGGCGTTAAAGCTGTCAGCGGTACCACTGCAATCGTAACTGAACAAGTTGTTGTATTGCCCGCAGCGTCTGTGGCCAAAAAGGTCAAGTCGTGAACGCCAATCGCAAAAGCCCCACCAGATAAGGTTCCTGCCGACTGTGACACTTCAGGTGCCGGAAGGCAATTGTCGGTAGCTTGCGGCAGCGCAAAAGACAGTTCAATGCTGTTGCATCCTGCAATCGTATCAAAATCAGTGATAAATCCTTGTCCAAACAAAACAATTCCCGCCGTATTTACCACCACGGTGTCTGTAGGACACAACATAACCGGATCCACCTCTTCTTTTACCGTGACCGTAAATGATGCGGTCGCCGTTGCCGTTCCGTCAGTAGCCGTAAAAAACACCGTGTGAACGCCCTGACCGAATGTTTGTGGCGAGACCGGATCGGAGGTCACCGTCACTGGATTGCAAAAACCAGTTGGCGTTGGCAACGTCCAGCTTAACAACGTATCACAATCCGTTGAAACTACATTCAACGGCAACGTGTTGGCATCAAAGCCCGGAGGGAAACCTATGACGGTAATTGTAAACGTACAAGTGTCATAATTCCTGCTGGCATCTTCCGCAAAGATCTGAACCTGAGTAATTCCCACCATAAATTCATCACCCGATTCAATTGGGGATGAAATAGTTGGAACAGAACAGTTGTCGATGGCCGTCGGGTTGCTCCAGGTAGCCACCACTTTACATGATCCATTAGCATCAATGGTCTGATTAGGCGGGCAGTTAGACAATACCGGAGGTACGTTATCTCTTACCACAACCCGGAATGAACAGGTGTCTGCATTTCCAGATGGGTCGGTAGCAATGTACACCACCATCGTGTCGCCTGTTGGGAAATTATGCCCGGAATTGAAATTAGAAACCAAGGTTAAATCGGTGCAGTTGTCGGTTGCAACTGGCAAATTCCAGGTAATTATTGTATCGCAATCCATTCCAGGGAGCGACACCAAAAACGGTCCGGTTGGGCAACCTGAAAGCACCGGCGGCGTGTTATCTACTACCGTTACCGTGAACTCGCAAGTAGCCGTATTCCCTGAATCATCAGTGGCTGTATATGTTATAGTAACAGGCACACCCGCACCAAAAAAGCTTCCTGGCAGTGAATCAGGAATCAGCGCAACCAAGGGGTCGCACAAATCAGAAGCCGATGGATCAGCCCAGTTCACATTGGCGCCGCAATTATTGCTGTCTGTATCTACCGTAATATTCACCGGGCAATTTGTTATGGTTGGCGGAGCAGCATCTACTACGGTAATATCAAAAGTACATTGCGATATGTTGTTGCAATCATCGATTACCGCGCAGGTAACCGTGGTGGTGCCGGCGGGGAATGGATCGCCCGAATCTGGGTTGCAGGCGAAATCGAGGTCAAAATCACAATCATCAGAGAACACCGGTGGAGCAAAAGTCACCGTAGTATCGCAACTGCTCAAAGGATTGACTGTCATATCAGCCGGACAGGTGATCGTAGGTGGCGTAACATCGCGTACCAGCACCGTGAATTGGCAGGTGGAAGTTTGTCCGAATGCATCAGTTGCTTCATAAATGATGGTAGTGGGGAAGCAAGGAGGAAGCTGATCGGACGGGAAAAAGTTATTGGTCACCGTAAATGCGGAGCAGTCACTGAATGACGGCGCCGTCCAGTTTCCTGGTGCATTGCAGGAACCCTGTAGCGCATTCACCGTGATATTGCTTGGGCAGTTCTGTACCAGGGGTGCTGCAGCATCCGTAACCGTTATGCTAAACGAACAAGTTGCGCTGTTTCCAGCTTCATCTGAGGCCGTATATGTCACTTGTGTAATGCCGCCCTGGAATACATTGCTATCCGGGATACGGATGATGGTGTCGATCACACCACAGGCATCCGTAGCAGTCGGCATTGGCGGGTCAAATGTCACGTCACAGTTGCCGGCTATTGGATTTACGGTTTGGTTTGGCGGACAAACTACATCCGGAGGCGTATTATCTCCACCGGCTGAGAAGGTGCCATTCGTGGCACTTACTGGAACCTGGACAAATGAGGTATTTACCGCTTCGAGTGGCGCCTGGAAAGTCAAATTGGTGGTTCCGTTAGGATCATCCACAGCGAATGTCAAACAAAAAAGTGTGTCGCCCGATGGAATGTCCGGCCAGGTGAGGATACTTCCGAAGAACAACAACAAACCCTGAGGCGCTGTTTGATACTGGAAAAACATACCTTGGTTAAGGGTAAATCCAGGATACACGTTATTAACCGGTGGAATCAATTCCAGCACAGCCGTATCCCACTGAAGTCCGAATTGCAAACCGATGATGTCTGTGAAATTACCGGTGGTGATACAAGTAGTAATTTCGGAAGCGCCGCCTTGGCAATCAAGTTGTACCGATCCGATTTGAAGTGTCACCGGTGTGTCGGCATTAACCGTAACGGTGAAACTACAAGTAGACGTATTACCGGCTCCATCAGTGGCTGTATAAACAACGGTGGTAGTGCCGGCGCTGTAAGTGCCGTTGGCATTTCCGGTTCCGCTGCCTGTGGTGGCGCCGGATTGAACATACGTCAAGGCAGGTGTGCCGCCGCAGTTATCGGTCAACGTAATTGGCTGTAAATTGCCCACCGTCGTGGAAAGCGAGCCGGTTGGCGCGTCGACGGTTACATTTGCCGGGCAAGTTATGGATGGAGCTACATTGTCTAATAGTGTAACCTGACCGCTGAATGTTACTACGGGAATTTCATCCGGAGGGAAATTCACTCCTGAAAAACCTTGTATCGTAGCCGGATCATTGGTGAATGTAATGGCGCCACCTGTGCTTCCAATCAAAGTGAAATTGATGGTAAAAATCACTTCACCGTCGTTCAGGGTTACGCCATTGAGCGGGCCTGTCCAGCCAAAAGAAAGTTTGCCATCATTTACAAAGGTGGTTCCGAAAACAGACATGTCCAGGTTCAGCGCAGGGTTGAAGTTCGACACCGATCCGTATTGAATCAGCGCTGGATCCCAACCGGTAGAGAACTGCAAGCCGGCAATGTCGTTGAAGTTCAACGTGGTTACATCGATGGAAAAGGTTGCTCCGCAAGCCGCACTGGTGTTGGAAGCGACCAAGGTCAAATCCGTTGATCCTGCTCCAAATTCAACCGTTACGTTGAATGAACAGGTAGCCGAAGCGCCTGCTCCGTCGGTAGCTGTATAAGTTACCGTGCTGACACCTTGATTGAACAAGGTGCCACTCGCATCTGCATCCGATGGATCGCTGTTGATCGTAACGCCGGTTGACGCCCACCCTACTACAGGAGCGGCACAGTTATCATCCACTGTTAATGGTGCGATGTTCTGCACGGCAATTGAACCGGGCGCCTGAACTGTGACATCTGCCGGGCAAGTAATGGTTGGCGCTTCGGTGTCATTAACCACCACTTGAGCATTGACAGTTACAATTGGAATTTCTTCCGGAGGAAATGATGCGCCTGAAAAAGCAAACGGTGCAGTGGGAATATTGGTAAAATTCAAACCGCTCGTTCCTAACACATTCAGATTCAATGTAAAAATCACAGCTCCGTCAGGCAAATCGAGGCCGGTAAACGGTCCGTCCCAACCCAGTGAGAGTTGACCGCTTGACGTATTCATTGTTCCGAAATTGGCTCCCGACAAATTGAGTGCCGGGTTGAAATTCGAAATAGAAACGTACTCCAAAAGCGCCGGATCCCAACCCAATGAAAACTGAAAAGCTGCAATGGTGTCGAAATTGAAGGTGGTAATATCGATCGCTACGGTTTGACCGCAAGTTGCAGAAGGTACGATAGGTAGAAAAGTGAGGTCATCCCCGATCGTAAATTCGACATTCACCGTAAATGCGCAGGTAGTTGTGTTTCCAACGATATCGGTTGCAGTATAGGTGACGGTGCTCAAACCTAAATTAAAGGTTGCACCGCTGGCATCCGGATCGTTTGGAAAATTGGAAATAGTGGCGCCCGAGGATGTCCAACCTACGGTTGGGGCGCCGCAATCGTCTGACGTGGAGATGGGGGCGATATTATTAACAACAGAGGGGCCCGTAGCTGGAATTGTTACGCCAAGTGGGCAAGTAATGGAAGGTGGCGCCTGATCCAGCGGTTTTACCAAACCCGGATTCACCGTAAACGCCACTTCTTCAAAAGAGCCATTGTAAATTACGATAGCCGTTGGGTCATTAACAAAAGTGACCGGAGTGGCCGGCCCGCCGGTTCTGGAAAATGCGACTTGAAGTACAATGTCGTCATCGTTCAGGGTCAGGCTGTTTAATTGTGACCAACCGAAAGTGAATTTACCCTGGTTCAATAAGGTCGTTGTGTCAAAACCGATTCCAACAAAATTAGGGTTGATGTCGGTAATGAATTCATAGTTCAAATGTGCCGGATTCCATTGAAAGGTAAACTGCAATGCAGCAATATCAACGAAATTCCGCACCCTCAAGGGGACTAAAAATACGTTGGAATTACTACATCCGACTTCAACTGTATCAGCTTTTAGGACGACTTGCGCATGAGCTTTTTGTGTATTAACCAGCGATGCAACAAGAAGAATAAGGATTAGTATGATATTTCTCATGGTCCGATTTTTAAAAGAAAAAGGTACTTGATTTCAGGTTTTCAGGTTGCCGTCCAACATTTTAAAGTTATCCGACAACCTGAAACCTGGAAATCTATCCTGATTTAATCAAGGAGAATCATCTTCTTACGATCGCTGTGCTTATTAGTCTCCAATTCGTACCAATAAACACCCGACTGACCAAGCTCATCTTTTCTGATCGTGATGGTGTTATTGCCTGCAGCGTAATCACCGATGATCGTTTTAACCAGACGGCCATCTGTGCCGAATATGTTCAATCGAGCGCGAGAGGCTTCCGGCAAGCGGAAACTGATATGCGTTGATTCAGAGAATGGGTTCGGCTGGTTCTGGAACAAAGCGAACGATTTGAATTCAATTTCACCGGTAGCAACTGCATTGGTAAATTCAAAATCGATTCCCTGAATGTTACCTGTACCGTCAACAACCATTGGTTCCGCAATTTCAGCACCTGGGCGGAGTACCTCTGCAAGGCTGTTCACTGATTCGATCGCTTTGAAGGTCAATGAGAACAACACTTCATTGTCGTTGAGCGAAATTGGCTTGTTGCCCACCCAAAGTGCGCCTAACAGACCTTCCGACAACATAGACGTTCCAAAGTTCGCATCGCCGATACCCGGAAGTACGCCGGGGACGATTCCCTGCAACTCAAATTTTTCAGGATCAAACACGATGGTCAACTGATAAGCCTGCTGATCAATGAAGTCTTTTGCTTTAAAAGGAATCGTTACGATCTCACCTGTTTGTACACTGCGGTCGCTGATCCTGAATTTGAAACCTTGCGATTCCGTGCCGCCGCCACCGACAGCGTTGGTAGGCGTTACGTCGCCGTTCACATCGCCCAATAATACACCGATGAAGTCATCATCCAGGAAATCCATCACCACATTGTTACGTGTGATATTGGATGGCGGAGTCGGGTTGAGCGGGTTCGGAGCAGGGAATACGTATGCTTTCGGTACGAATTTCCAGGCCGGAGGCATAGGGTTGAAGTTAAAGTTACCATCACCCAGTGCGTTATTCACGATATAAGCCTGAACTAGCGCGTAGTCAACAATATTCACATTTTTGTCGCTATTGATATCTGCTGCCAACCATTGATAAGGGCTGGTGAACGGGATTTGAACCGGCGGTGGAGCTGCATGCGCCTGTATGAACAACAAGTCACCAACGTTGATTTTCGTGCTCTTTCCGGTTGCAACTTTACTTGGCGTTACGATGGTATTCGAGCCTGCAGAAATCAGGAATGAGTAATCTGCCAAAGGCAATGCCGTCACATCGGCGCCGAGTTGAGTGCCTGTAAGTGCTACGTTTACATTCGGAATTGCTTGTACCGGAGCTTTCCAAGTGGTAATTTCACCTGCGATATCAATATCGGCTGCAGGACAGTTAATCGTCGCTGCACCGTTATTGAAGGTGATCATACCTGCCGGAGTCGGCACACCTGCAATTGGTTGCAGGAACACCAGAGCCGGCAATGCCGAAGCGCTGATCGTGCTGGTTGTTCCAAGAGCGGTTGGCGGGCCTGCGAGCGTCACATGCAGGTTGAAGAGCAAGCTACCGTTGGGTAAGTTAATTCCAACTGTTGGGTTACCGTTCGTCCAGAAGACAGAGCTTACACCTGGCGTAAGGCCGGTAATCGCCGGATTCACATCCGTGATGCCGGTGATGGCGCCAACGGTGGCATTGTCTAATTGCAAGCCGAAGGAGAAACCGGAAACGTTGATGAAATTATCCACGCTGACCGGAATTACAATCGACTGGCCTTGGCAGCCGTCAATCGTACCTACATTAACCGTCACTTTCGGGCCTGGGTTTACCACAGCGGTGTCTACCGAAACACAACCCGTGTTGCTATCAATTACCGTCACGATGTATGAACCGGCCGCAAGGTTTCCAATGGTCGGAATGGTTGCCTGGTTGCTCCACTCATAAGTAAATGTACCGGAGCCGCCGCCTACTACTGCAGTTGCCAAACCGTCGCCTGCACCGAAGAAGGATTCAGCTACGCCGTTGGCACTGAGGTTAAATCCGGCATTGGCGCCCAATGTAACTTCTACCTCCACTTCGCAGAAGTTGGAATTTCCATAAATATCCACTGCAGTCAAACGTACGGTATTGAAACCAAGATCGGCACAATCGAATGTCTGTTGATCGAGGAACAAGGTATCGATGGCGCAGTTATCCAAACTACCCAGGTCGATATCAGCGGGATCAATGGATGCATCGCCATTTGAACCAAGTGCAATTACAACGTTGTTGTTGCACACCATGGTTGGCACAGAATTATCAACCACAATGATGTCAATGGTATCTCGGCCTTTGTTTCCGCAAGGGTCGGTCACCGAGAAGATCACTTTGGTGGTGCCAATCGGGTAAATACCACTCACATTCAGGCCAACAGGTGTTAACCCCGGCACTGCAGGGATAAATTGAATCGCATCAAGCGTACACTCACTGAGTGGCGCACATTCTACAAAATATTGACCTGCGTCAAAGTTAACCGGAACGGTACAGTTGTTATTCGGCGGGAAGTTAGCTGATTCAAAAGTCACTGTATTGGGCATACCCAGGAATCGAGGAGGTGTATTGTCAACCACCTTGATCCTGCGCAGGTCAATTTCTGTATTCCCGCAATCATCGCTTACTGTGCGTGTACGAACGATGGTATAATCGTATTTTCCGCAATTGCCTGGTGCAATATTGATTGTATCCTGTTCGAAACTCACCACCAGCGTTTGATCGCAGTTATCGGTAGCAGTAACGTTTGACGGATTTGGCACCGGATCAGAACAGCTGATCGTAATATCCGGAGGATATACGCTCAACACCGGTTTGATCGTATCAAGCAGAGCGATATCCTGGTTGCATTGAGAAATGTTGCCAGAAAGGTCGCGAGCCATCCAAATACGTCTCAAAATGTGACACGTGCTGCCTGTGCCGGTGATCATAGTATCTGCAAAAGAAATTGCGTTAGGCAAAATCGGGCAGTTGTCGGTTGCTGTAGCTGCACCGGTTGAACTTACATCGGTATTCGCATTGCAAAGAA
Source organism: Saprospiraceae bacterium (assembly GCA_016787465.1). GTDB lineage: Bacteria > Bacteroidota > Bacteroidia > Chitinophagales > Saprospiraceae > M3007. Next base: position 15,883 of record JAEUUR010000532.1, read on the forward strand.
CGGTCAGGTTAGTTGGGCAAGTAATCGTTGGAGGTACGTTGTCTTGAACGACGACGAAGGTTTCGCAAGCTGATTCATTGCCGGAAAGGTCGCGAACCACCAAACGAACCGGATGTTGGGTAACCGCGTCTGCATCATTACAGTTAAACGTGATACTATTACCCAGGGTGGTATTTGGATTCAACCTTTGCACCTGCATGGAAGCAATTCCACAGTTGTCAAAACTGTTGTTATTCACCTGGGTTACTCCAATGCTGACTGTTCCACCTGATTGCAGCGAAACGCTGATACCGTTGATACAAACTGCTGTTGGAAGTGTTGCATCTCGAACCACCAGTTTAATCGACTTGGTAGAAGAATTTCCACACTTGTCGGTCGCCGTGAAGGTTACGGTATGTGAGCCTAATGCAAAAACACCTGTGATGTCGGCTCCCAGTTGCGGGTTCAAGGTATTCGTAACTACTAGTTCAGAATCCGGAACGCAGTCAGAAATGTAAGCCAACATGTTCAGGAACACCGTATCGTTACAAGTCGTGCGGTTTGGATCGGTAAGTACTACAATTGAATCCGGAGAAGAGAACACCGGCGCCTGGTTGTCAACAACCGTAATGATTTGCGTTACGGTTTGTGTGTTGCCGGAGTCGTCCGATGCCGTCCATTTCCTGGTGATCGTGTAGTTATAATGCGCACAAACTTCAAAAGATGAATCCTGAGTTGTGGTTTGTGTTGCCAAAACAGGCACATTTGAATCGCACACGTCTGAAGCGGTCAGTACTGCCTGAGCAGGAATATTCGCGCAAGCCTGGATCGTGGTATCGTTTGGCACATTACCAATAATTGGTTTTGTTACGTCGCGAACCGTGATGGTAGTTGCACAAGTTGCTGTATTGTTGTTCACATCGGTAGCCGCAAATACCACGGCGTTGGCGCCCAGATTTGAACAGCCGAAAGCCAAAGATGGCACATAAACAAAGCTTGGATTCGTACCCGTGCGGAATGAGAAGCTAACCGGGCCGCAATTGTGCTGATCAAAACTTCCGTTGTCTACTTGTGGTGCGTTTACAGTCACTGTACCATTCGCATTCAAATCTACCGTGAGTGATTGACAAATCGCTGTCGGTGGGATGTTGTCGATTGCGATGGATACGTTTTGCGGCTGCGTAGTTGTGTTATTCTGCGCATCAGTGTACGACCAGGTAATTACATAGTTGCCCTGGTTGAGCACGTACCGTGGCGGGCCGCCTACCACCAGTGGAGGAAGCGTCATCATGACCGGAACGGAAGGCGTGCCGTAAATCGTTACAAACGTTACGCCGTTGCAATCCAAAGCGGATGGCGCATCAACTGTGTCTTTACCGCAGAAGGATGTAATTGCTGGCAGAACAGGCAGGTTCGGAACCGGCGCTTGACCGTCGATCAACGTTACCGTGAAGGAGCAGATAGCAGATGACAAGCCCAAAGGTTGACCGTCAGTTGCTTGCAAGGTAACAACGAATGAGTTTCCTGGAACCACCGGCGTGCTGTTCGACACCAAACTGGTTGCTGCTGGAGATTGGGTAAAGATGATATTGTTCGGGCAGTTATCCGTTACAGCCGACAAGGTTGTGTAATTCGGAACAGTGGTGATGCTTGTACATCCTGCCGTGATTGGCAGTGTTTGATTCATCGGGCAGGTAATCGTAGGAGCCTGCGTGTCTTCGATTTTAACCACAAACGTACAAGTTGAGGTATTGGTACCGTCGGTAGCCGTGTAGGTCACCGTAGTAGGGCCTACCGGGAATTGAGCAACCACATTCGTGTTGACCGGAGGTGTTGTTGGCCAAACAAACGGATTTACAAGGTTTACAAACTGTTGAACAGATGTATTACCGATCGTTTCTGTTACCGTATAAGTGCGGCAATCGAACAAATCTGCCAGTACCGGGCGCGTCCAGGTGTACAACTGGTCGCAGGAGTTGGTGGTGTTTGGCAAAGTGTACGTGTTGCCACAGCGGCTGTAGTTGAATTGCGGTGCGTGCACATCGGTTACCGTAACCGTTACGGTACGAGTCGACTGGTTGCTGCATTCATCAACGGCTACAAAAGTTACGGTGCTTACACCAATTGGGAACACATTCGGGATCAAACCATTGAGCGGTAGCGGTGTTCCGTTGGCTACGTTCACCTGACCTGAACCTGCAGGATAGTTAATTCCGTAGGTAACAGTGAAAGAGCCGCATGCATCTGAAATATTGGTACCTGCAACTACTGCCGGAATTGGAGAGGCAACCGTACAAACGGTTGGGCCTGTCGTATTGGCAGAGAAACTTGTTCCAAGCGTCCAAACCGGACCTGTGATATCCCGTACCTGGATGGTTTGTGTTTGTGATGAGGAATTAGGAACAACGGCATGGTCAGTAATCGTCCAAACGCGGGAAATATTCAACGCATTCGGGCAGCCTGGAACCGTAGTAATAAAGTCCAGGTAGCTGACCGTTGGAGCAGCATCACAATTGTCATTCACGTTGGTTGGAGAACCTGTGTTCGTAGGATTCAACAAATTCGCATTTGAATCATTGCAATCCAATACCAGGGAAGCAGGCACGGTAAAACATGGCGCCGATACGTCATTAATGGTGATTGCAACCGGGCCGCAAGTTGAACTACCTGCAGAATCTGTCGCTTTCAACACCACCTGACGAACGCCAATGTGCGAGCAATTGAAATCAAATTGGTTCACGAAGCTGCTGCCATCTACCGAAATCTGGTAGGTTACGGCCGCCGGGCAGTTATCGGTTGCATTACCAACATTGGAAGCCGTCAGGCGAACCAAACCCGGATCGATGGGCGCCGTGCAGTCGCTGGCGCTCAGATTCAGGGTAGTTGGTATTAAGTTACAAAGTGCCGTTGGCGCAACGCCATCGAGTACAGTCACGGTTGCAGAGCAGGAGGCTGTGTTTCCGCCATTGTCGATAATCGACAAAATAACGGTTTGAGGTGTGCCAACATGCGAGCAATCGAAAGTGTACGAGGCTGTTTGATACGTGTAAAAACAGTTATCGGTTGAATTGTTATCGATGGCTGAAGCCGGCATCACAACCGTGTTTCCAGGAGCCAGTGTCACAGTAGCCGGTTTGCAAATGGCAACCGGAGGTTGACCGTCGGTAATTGTTACCGTGAAAGAGCAGGTTGTACGGTTTCCGGCATCGTCTGTAGCAGTGTGTGAAACGATGGTTGTACCTAATCCAAAGAATGTACCTGCTGCATTGTGGGAATTAACCACATCCGTCACAGGGGCCGTACAGTTATCAGACCACGTAGGCGGCACCCAGCTTACAATTTTACCACAACCGCCGGCAGCAGCGCTCATCGAAATATTCGCCGGGCAATCTGCATACGTTGGGCCATCGCCGTCTTCAACTGTCACGTTGAAGTTACAAGCAGCGATATTGCCGGAATCGTCCGTTAAGCGCAGGGTCACTGTGCTGGCGCCCGGGTCAAACATGGTTGTGCTTAAATCAATTTGAGAAGCTACAAACGTAACGGTACCTGATTGAGAAATACCGCCGCCGTCAATTTCCAAATCCCAAGCAAGGTCGCATTGATCCCAGGAATTATCCCAATATTGCAAGGTGCCGGGGCTTGGAGGCACGTTGGTTGTCACATCGAAAATCAAACCGGCCACTGTCCCGTTGCAAGTACCATCTGCATTTACCTGGAAGGAAGATGGGCACCCGATCACCGGAGCCGTAATATCCTGAACAAATACCGTGGTGTTGCAGGATGCTGCATTTCCGTTATTGTCGGTTACGGTCAAGGTTACAGGGTTTGGATTGGTGCCAATGGCGGTGCAATCAAAAAATGGCGGAGTCACCGACATTGACATGATGGCGCCGCAGTTATCCGACGAACCATTATTAATCAGTGCCGGAGGCACTACGGCGTATCCGTATTGATCGAGCGAAACAACACCTGGCGTGCAAAGTGCCGTTGGCGCTTGTGTTTCAACTACGGTGAAAGTATAATCAACCCAAAAATCCGGAGAATCCGGGGAGGCATCTTTCCACAGGTAACGAATAACAGTGGTACCCGTTGGGAAAATTACATTGATATTGCCGCCGCCGGTCATGGTGTTAAATGCCGGTTGGCCGTCCAACACATCCGGATCGGGACCTGAGATAAACATTTCCATCATGGTAACCGCACCGCAATCCGTCACAACGCCAATAGATGGCCGTGTGTAGTTGATCAGTTCGGTGCAAGCGTTCATGGCTGCATTCACAACGAAGTTCTGGTTGCCCGGTACTGGAGCCACTACCGGCGCTACATCATCGATCACATTGATAATGAAGGTATAAGATGCGGTTTTGCCGTTGTTATCGGTCGCCACATACTTCACGGTGGTGTTACCCAAGCCGTTGAATGTTTGTGTATAGTTTGCGCCTTCCAACACTGCGACTGGACCTAAAACCGTCATGCCCGACAATTCCATCGTCAGGGTAGCCGGAGGGAATGCGAGGGTGCAGTTATCGGATACATCCGGATGACGCCAGCTGTAGGTTCCATCGCATTGTGGAGCGCCTGGTGCTGTGGAAGTTCCAAGGTTGCTGGTTGATCCGGCTGCCGGAGTGGCGTTAAACAAACCGGATGTTGGAGAAACCGCAAAGGTTGGATTTTCGTTGTCTGTTACAGTTACCGTACGAACGCAGGTAGCTACATTGCCTGCGGCATCAGCAGCCAGGAAATGAACGCTGCTTACGCCCAACGGGAAGGTTGCACTTGCTGTGCCGCCTGTTCCTGCCGTAGGTACCACCGGATTCGGAACGTCTTCGAATTGCAAGTGCCAGTATTTAACGATACCTACATCAATATTTGCATCGTCGCAAACGCGCAATTCCCAGTTACCGTCGGCATTCACACCATTAAAAGATGTCAACAAACCGCCTTCTGCAGCAGCCTGATAGGGCGCTTGAGCAGTGCCTGAGTTCAAACCTCCAGAGTTTGGAATTCCGGTGATACTAGGCGCGCCATCCACAAAGTTGACAAAAAAGTGATCATTACTCCCGCCGTTATCCGAACTCAGATCGAGTGTAGCCCCGCCTGGAGCAGCCAAGGTTAGCTCAAGATCGCCTGTGAAGGTATGTGTCAAAAACAAGGTAACTCCTTTCAGTCTTTTACCGGCGCCGCCTAAAACACCAATACCTGCCACCGGGATGGTGGTGGTAGTGAGTGCCGGACAAGCATTATCCGGAATTGCCAGGTTTGGTGCATTGGAAAAAGTGAAAGCCGACCATGAGAGCGAAGAACCGCAATTGTCGGTTGTAGTGGCCGTCAAGCTGGCCGGTGCTGTGCAGATTCCTGCCGTTGTATTCACGTTGACATGGGCAGGGCACGCAATGCCTGGCCCGGGTGCGTCAACACCGGTGACTGTGAACGATACCGTGACTGGGGTGGTACCCGATCCCGGTGTGTATTTTGTATCCGTAATAATATAGGTAACTGTAGTTGTACCCAAAGCAAAGATTTGTACACCGGCGTTGGATCCTGAAACAGGTGAACCAGGAGTACCAACCACAGTTGCTCCTGTGAGGTAATAGGAAACCGTGACGTTGCTCAAACAGTTATCGGTGTATTGGCCAAGCGCCAGTACCGAAGGGTGCGCCACTTTCACCACAGAATTCATTGAAATGCCGGCAATTGCGGTAGCCGTACATGAAGCGCCTGCGTTCACCGTAATATTGGCCGGGGCCAGCGCTTCGGGCGCCGTTTGATCGAGTACGTTGACATTGAACAATACTGCCGCACTTTCAGAACTCGCGTCGAATTCACCGCAAGGATCACCGCCAGGAGCGTTGCCGTCGTTGATGGCAGCCCATACCTGTTTGGTGGTGTTGATGTCGGCACATGATAAAGGCACCGTACTTCCGCCTCCGTTTGTATTAAGCAAACAACCCGGAAAGTTGCCAGTCCAGGAATAAGGAAGTGTTTTAGCTTCATCCTCATAAAAACGAATCTTGTAAGCCGACACCGGATCACAAGGTGCACTGGTGGAGATGATACCGGTTACGTCATTGGAGCTGAAAGTCGCCATACCGGTTATCTGGTTAACGACAACCTGTACGTTGACCGGCGCCGGGGGAATGGTTGTAATCGGACATTGCGCCTGGATCTTTTGCCCTGTGAGCAGGCAAAGAACCGACACGAACGCCAGCGCCCATTGGCGCGGAGTCGTAGAAATGTTCATGGTCAATAAATTTGATGATGGGAAAAGGTAAAAGGGAATCGTGAAAGAGTGTGGCGTTCTCTTCATCAATTTAGTCGGTTTGGAATGATCAGATGTTGTTAACAAGTTCAGTTTCGTTTGCGTTTAATAAAACGCGGTGATGATAGTCAAGTCTGGCACGGGAAGCCCAGCAAAAAGAACGAAACCAACCGTTACAAGGCGGTAGGATTAGGACGAAGGGATGTGCCGACTAAATTTGAACGATCAAATACGCATAAAATTTTTACGTAATATCCTTCAGAAAGTCACACATCAATTCTCCGGGGGGATTACAAAGACTGTTTTCTTTAATTCAAGGCGCAATTTTACGATGAATAATTCAATAAAACCGACCTTAAAAAGGGGTATATCCCCCTATAACTTTTCATAAAATTTTGAAAATCAACCCATTAGACACAAAAACAACAGATTAAAAATTTATTTTTGTCTAAACCTGTCTGCGTTTTTGTCGGCTGGATTGCATATTCAGTTTACATATGCCAAAAACCATACCAATTTTTCACCTGGTTTAAAATTGAAAAGAACCTGGCTGATTTTACGCTAAAGTAAAGTCAACCAGGTTCTTTCATTTAAAACTCAATATCCGTTACTGGCCGCCGGTAATCATCTTTTTGGTGATTTTACCAAACGGTGTTGTCAATTCATAATACAATACGCCATAAGAAGCGGCATTGGCCATCCTGAATTCAATTTCATGATATCCTGCCGTGTACTGGCGGTTGTAATTAGCCAGCTGACGTCCGCTTACATCCAAAACGCGCAATTGGGCATCGCATGCTTCCGGAAGCACAAATCCGATGGTGGTTGCATCAACAAACGGATTCGGTTTGTTTTGGAACAATTGCAATTGCGGTTTACCAAACGTAGTTGGATTGTTAACATCTGTTGCAGCAGTGAACACCAGTTTCACTTCTCCGGAAGTAAGCGCCTGGTTAAACGCGAGGCCTTCCACGGCATCGTGGTTCAGATCGATTACTTCACTCAAACGTTTTCCACTTTCGAGGGCTTTGAAACGCAGTTTAAATACAGGCGTTCCCAATCCCAGGCTTTGTGGAGCCACGTTCGTCCAAACAACCCTCAATTCGCCATCTTCAATATGAAGCAGACCGATCTGTGAATCGTTCATGGCTGTTGCGCCTGTGGATTCATAGCCGAGGTACTTCATTTTCGATGGATCGAACTGGAGTGCAAACTGATAAGCTACGAGCTCATCGAAACCGTTTGCATCAAAACTCAATTCATACGTTTTACCAGCTTGCAACACTTCATCTTTCACAGACCAAACCAAGGGAGAAAGGTCGGCCAATGCCAACGGATTGGCGGAGCCGTTCACATCTCCGAGTTTGATGCCGTAGAAATCCTGACCTGTGATATCTGGACCCGTTACATTCACTGTAATATTATCTGGGAACGAAGGCACCACGTTTGGAGCCGTTGCCGGCATAGAGTACGTGGTTGGGACAAAACGCCATGATACATTGAAGATAGCTAAAGCTGCCGGGTCGCCCATAATAGCCCCGTTTATCAGGTTGGCGTCCTGGGTGGTAATAAAACCAGTGCGGTTTACGTCGGCTGCTACCTTTTTATATGGGTTGGTGATAAGCGTACCTAACAAGTGCTGTTGAACGATATACACGTCAGCTGCCGTAAGGCCATTGGTAATGTTGATGTTTTTCAACGGCGTAATGGTATGCGCGCCCACACCGGTTGGAATCAAGGTATAGTTACCTGAAGCATTGGTTACGGTACTGTGCACCAAAGTCAATCCTTGGGTCAAACGGACAGTAGTGGCATTTACGCCGGCGCCGTTGTGTTCCCAAATAATCCGACCTGAAATGGTGGTGCAGTTCACATTGACGGTAAACGAACAAGATGCGGTATTTCCTGCAGGGTCGGTAACGGTGTACGTTACGGTCGTGGTTCCTTCCAGGAAAATGCGGTTATCAACGGTACCTGAACCTGTGCTGCTGCCTACAAAGAAGCCATTCAGCGTGTAAGTCAGGGTTGGCGGATCGCAGTTGTCGTCGTAGGTTGGTGAGGTGCCTGAGCCAAGCCATGCGCAAGTATTGCCTTCCACGTTGCCTCCGGTCACGCTGATGTCAGCCGGACATGAAATGGTTGGCAATATCGGATCTACTACTGTGATGATTTGTACCTGTGTAGAAGCTGCATTGCCGCAAGCATCCGTTACGCTCCAGGTTCTGATAATCATGTACTGCACCGGAGGCGTCAGATCTCCGAATGAGATGAAGTCGCTGTAAGTGGCTTGATTCACAGAACAGTTGTCCATTTCATTTGTCACATCGCCTGTAACAGCAGGATCTGCATTGTAGTTACAATTTTCATCAATGTATACCGTGGTATTTGCCGGCGCCGTGAAGGTTGGCGGAACATTGTCTACCACCACGATCATGTGGGTTGCCGTGGAGACATTGCAATAGTCGTCGGTTACGGTGTAGGTGCGCAGGTAGGTGCGTGGGTTGCCAGGGCATCCGGCGCCGCCGTTGGATGTTGTTGCTGCAACTGCCAGAGTTAATGATTGATCACAATTGTCGCCCAAACCTGTCAACAGGTTGAAGTCGGCAGCTGGTGGTGTTCCATTAATACAATTCAGGTTGGTTTGCGGAATCACCGGATCAACGGATGGCGGTGTTACATCTTTAATGGTGAATGTAGCCGTCGTCTCATCCGTATATCCACATCCATCAGTGGCGGTGAAGGTCACCGTGACTGATTTGCTGTGACTTATACAATCGACATCGCCGAATTCAACGGCCGTATGAGACCATTGTACATCCTCCGGTTCAGCAACTGCACCACCATGGTTGTCGAGCCATGCTTGCAAATCTGCCGCATCTTCGCAGCCTACTATCATATCGGATGCTTCTTCTACAATCTCCACGCTACCTTCCGTACCGATGCATACAACGTACTGGGTAGATGCTGCATTGCCGCACATGTCGGTTACAGTAACGGTAATGGTTGCCGGGCAAACGCCAACCGTAGATGCACTGATACCCATCGCACCCGGGCAGTTATCTTCCCGGATTGTGGCATTTTTAGCTGCATTTTCAGCCAGTACCAGTGTAGGGTAGCATGCATTGATCTGTCCGGCGGTTACGGTTGGAGGCGTATTGTCGATCTTGGTATGGAATTGTACTGTATCAGTGTTACCTGCGCAGTCGGTAACTGTTACAACCACCAACGCATCGCAAGTGCCGGTTGTAGAAACTGTTTTTGTTACGCTTGAGCAGTTGTCGGAGCCTGAAGTAGCTGCGAGTGCAGCGGCTTCAGCAGCGCCAACCGTAGCGTAGCACATGGCAATATTCATATTGGCCGTACCCGTAGGCGCCTGGTCGTCGATAATAGTGATGACCTGCGTGAACACCAAGCTGGTATTATTGGCGCAATCGGTAACCGTCCAGGTGTTGGTGATCGTTCCGGTGCCCGGGCAGTTGCCTGGTTCGAGTTCGCCGGCGTTTTTCACGATGCTCAATGCTTCCTGGCAATTATCCTGCGGAACCGGCGCCATAGCTTGTGCATCGCCAAGTTCTTCTTCGTCGTTGCAGGTAATTGTCACATCCAATTCGCCTTCTTCTGTTACCCAGGTTGGAGCTTCATCGTCGTATACAGTGATGACCTGTGTGAATGTGGTGGAGGTATTTCCCGCACAATCGGTAACTGACCAGGTACGAGTCAACGTATATTCCTGCGAGCAATCAGTTTCACCTGTAGTTTCATCATAATTTACTTGCAATTCGCCTTGATCGCATGCATCCGAAAATTCAGGAGCAAGTTCAAGTGCATTTGCCAGTGCAGCCGCATCGTCGCAGCTAACCTGACGATCCAAACTGCCATCGGTCAACAATACAGGCGCTTCATCGTCTATAATCAGGTATTGGCAAACGAAGTTTTCTTCGCTGACATTTCCGCACCAGTCGACAATTTCAAAAGACAAGGTGATCAAGCGTGCGCATGGGTATTCTTCTACATTGTCATCTACCTCAATTCCAACTACGCGGACAATGATCTGTTCGTATTCCGAGCAGTTATCTTGTACACAACCTCCCAAACCTTCGATCAGTACGCCACCTACCAGCCAATCGTCGTCCAGCGTGAGTTCGTCGCCTACTTCAAACGGTTCGTTGTTCAGGTTGGTAACAATAGCTTCTTGCGGGCAATCCACTTCGAAAAGTTCATTGGATGTATTGAGCACCAATGGCGGCATGAACTGACAGCCCGGGTTGAAGGTTGGCGGAGTGTTGTCGATAATGTTGATGGTTTGCGTGAAATTGGATTCCGCCTGGTTGCCGCAGTAGTCGGTCAATGACCATACGCGAACAATCGTACGCAGACAACCATCAATATCTTCGGTTTCGCTTACTAGTTGCGGAATCACGCCAAAGCAATTATTGTCGGTTGCTGCAGGAACAAATGCCAGCAAATCTTCCAGATCATCCCCTTCGTTATCGCAGGCAATGCCATTCTCGATAGAAGTTACGCCTTCTCCTTCATCCCATTGTGGTGCTTCCGTATCTTCAAGGATAAGCGTCAGGGTGTAAACGGCGGTATTACCGGCACAGTCGGTAGCCTGGTACACGCGGTAGCCGGCATTTTCTTCGCCACACAACACAGGGACAACAGATTCAAGCAGGGTAATCGTAACATCGAAGCAGTTTTCAAAATCAGCAACATAAGGCTGAATGGCTTCGAATGGCTCTATAATATAACCAAGATCAAAGAAATCATCGATACAATCCGTTACGAAATCAGGAATTTCATCAAACACGGGATTGTCGTTATCAATATACACCGGATATTCAAATGGGATGTCGTTATAGTTTCCGGCACAGTCGGTTATAGTGACGTACACGATGCCGCTTTCGCAAGGGGTTTCCTCTACCACTGCATAGTCGGCTTCGATTTCCAAATCTTCCGCCGGCGTACAATCTTCAGCCAGGGTACGGACAAATGCTTCGATGGCCGCTTCAGCTTCAGCAGCGGTTTTAAAACAAGTTACGTCCGGATTTCCCTCCTGCACGGTTGGAGCCGTGTTGTCGATACGGATATTGGGGAATTCTACCGTAGTCACATTGCCACAGCCGTCAGTGACTTGTACGTACACTGTTCCAAGGCAATTTTCTTCGTCGGTGAATTCAAAATAGCCACTGTATTCGAGTTCAGGGATTTGAGAACAGTTGTCGTTCGCTTCGATGGTTGCACTGGCAGCTGCAATGGCATCCTCTTCTGTTTGATAGCAACTAAACTGTAATTCATCGGTACCATCTTCTAAAATGGTTGGGCCGCCATTGTCCACACGAACCACGTAATCTATAAAACTTTGGTTGCCACAGAAATCCGTGATGGTCACAAAAATGCGATAGTTGCAAAGTGAAGTCAGTTGAACATAATCGACTTCATAACTGAGTGGAGAACAATCTGTGGTGTTTTCCAGTGTCACTGCAATGGCATCCTGGATGGCGTCTACTGTTTCGGGGTCATTATCAGTCAGCAATTCATAACAATCATCCAATACGGCCAGTTCTGTGTTGATGACCGGCGCGTCGTTGTCGATGATAATGGTGAAACTGATTGGCGACTCATCGGGGTAGATGGAAGTTGCATTGCCGCATTCGTCTACTATGGTGATCGTCACGGTGTAAATGCATTCTTCTTCATCATTCAAGGTAATATCGATACCATCGAGAGCAGGCTGGCTGCAATTATCTGTGAGATACTGGCCGATATTTTCTTCAATATAGGTGATGACATCTTCTTGTGATTCCCAGCAAACTGCCAGATCAAATTCAGTTGACAATACCGGATCCACATCATCTTCTACCTCAATCGTCAAGGTAACCGTGGTTACATTGCCTGCTTC
>JAEUUR010000537.1 GCA_016787465.1 Saprospiraceae bacterium
TAGTGGCTATATTCTAGCCGGCTATACCTGGTCAACCGACGGAGATGCCGCTGGCGCCAACTACCACGGTTACAGCGACTTCTGGATCGTCAAATTATCCCCCGAAAACACCAGCCCCGCTCATACCCCCGAATCAGAAACCCTCAAACTATACCCCAACCCCTGCGGTGCATCGGTGATGCTGGAAATCCCGGATATCGACGCGCTTGAAATCATCCTGATGGACATCAGCGGCAAAACCGTGCTTACGAAAAAGATGTCTGGCACTCAGGAGCAACTCAACTTGGCGAACCTCCCGCGCGGCGTGTACCTGCTCCGCGTTGGTAAGTGGGTGGAGGTCGTGTATAAAACGGAATGACAAAACCATGATCAGAACCGCTTATGTAATCGTTTTCTATCTGTTGGTAATGCAATTGGGCGTAGCCCAACCAAACATTCAATGGCAAGAGGCATTTGGCGGTAGCAATTACGATGAAGCTTATAACCTGATTCAGGCTTCTGATGGTAATTTCTTGATTGCTGGGGCATCCGCATCCAGCAATGGCGATATTTTTGGTAGCCATGGAAGTTTTGATTATTGGATTTTGAAAGTAAATAATCAAGGAGGGGTATTGTGGAAAAAGCTACTTGGAGGTAGTGGGAATGACTATGCCTTTTCAATTACTGAATCGAATGATAACGGCTTTATTATAGCTGGTTATTCAGACTCTAATGATCAAGATGTAATTGGTAACCATGGGGGCGACTATGATGGATGGATCGTAAAACTCAATAAACTCGGTCAAACTGAGTGGACAAAAGCAATTGGTGGCAGTCAAAAGGATTTGATTTATTCTGTTGCTGCAACAGAGGACAATGGGTGCATTGTTGCAGGAGCTACTGATTCCTCTAATGGTGATGTAAGTGCTTCAAATGGCAAATTGGATATATGGGTGGTAAAAATGGACGCCCAAGGAGAAATTGAATGGGAAAAAACCTTTGGTGGCAGCGAAAATGATGAGTCAAGTTCAGTAATAACTTGTTCAGATGGAGGATATTTGATCGTGGGTGAAACATCATCTAATGATGGAGATGTTAGCGAAAATCATGGCAGCGTAGATTTTTGGGTATTAAAACTAAGAGACACGGGAGAACTAGAATGGCAAAAGACATTAGGAGGCTTAAACGCAGATTATGGTAGTGATGGTATCGAATCATTGTCTGGCGATTATATAATCACAGGGTATGTAGCTTCGCAAAATTCTGGAGATGTAACAGGCCACAGCCAATTAGGGTCATTCGATTTCTGGATAGTTAGATTAGATAATACCGGTCATATCAAATGGCAAAAAACGGTTGGAGGTAGCGAGCCTGAATGGGCACGGCAAATAACCCAAAGTTCTCTGGGAGGTTTTATTGTTACAGGATCAACTTACTCAATCAATGGTGATGTAACTGAAAATGCCGGCTCCTCTGATATTTGGATTGTAAAGGTGAGTGAGGACGGTGAGCTTCAATGGCAAAAAACATACGGCGGAAGTAAAGCTGACAGATCCTATAGCATTGACAACACCTATGATAATGGCTATATTGTTGCGGGAACCACATGGTCAACTGATGGTGATGCCACAGGTAGTAATTACCATGATAAAACCGACTTCTGGATCGTCAAACTCTCCCCCGAAAACACCAGCCCCGCTCATACCCCCGAAACGGAAACCCTCAAACTTTACCCCAACCCCTGCGGTGCATCCGTGCTGCTGGAAATCCCGGAAGCCGACGCGCTTGAAATCATCCTGACCGACATCAGCGGCAAAACCGTGCTTACGAAAAAGATGTCTGGCACTCAGGAGCAACTCAACCTGGCGAACCTCCCGCGCGGCGTGTACCTGCTTCGCGTTGGGAAGTGGGCGGAGGTGGTGTATAAAACGGAATGACAAAACCATGATCAGAACCGCTTATGTAATCGTTTTCTATCTGTTGGTAATGCAATTGGGCGTAGCCCAACCAAACATCCAATGGCAACAGACATTTGGCGGGAGTTTTATTGAAGAAGCATATAGCGTTATAGAAGATTCTGATGGAAATACTTTAATAACAGGTGTAACAGCCTCAAATGATGGCGACGTTTTCGGGAATCATGGAAGCGCTGATTACTGGGTTTTGAAATTAAACAGTCAAGGAAATATCATCTGGAAAAGACTGTTAGGCGGAAGTAAAAATGATATCGCAACATCAATTGATGAAACCGAAGATGGTGGATATATCGTAGCTGGCTATTCTAATTCAGACGATTTTGATGTATCGGCTAATCATGGAGGGGAATTTGATGGCTGGGTAGTCAAACTTAACAAGTTTGGAATAAAAGAGTGGGCAAAAGCAATTGGTGGGAGTAAAACGGATATGATTTATTGTGTACAAGGTACATCGGATAATGGATGTATTGTTGTTGGAGAGACGGATTCACCAGACGGGGATGTAAGTATTTCCAAAGGCAAACTGGATGTATGGGTAGTAAAAATGGATTCACAAGGAGAGATCGAATGGGAAAAGTCGTTTGGCGGGAGTGAAGAGGATAAAGCAAGTTCCGTAACAGCATGTTCTGATAGCAGTTATTTGGTGGTAGGTGAAACCAGATCCATTGATGGGGACGTGACAAATCAGAATGGAAGTGTGGATTTTTGGGTATTAAAACTTAGACCAACAGGTGAACTAGATTGGCAAAAGACCTTTGGTGGTACTAGTGCAGATTATGGCAGTGACGGTATACAAACATTGAGCGGCGACTACGTGATAACTGGTTATGTAGGTTCGCAAAACTCAGGTGATGTAACCGGGCATAATCAGTTAGGCTCTTTCGACTATTGGGTAGTAAGGTTAGATCAAAGCGGTAATCTCAAATGGCAAAAAACAGCTGGGGGCAGCGATGCAGACTGGGCAAGGCAAATCGTTCAAAGTCCACTTGGTGGATTTATTGTAACCGGTTCAACAATATCGCTTAATGGGGATGTATTCAACAATTTTACAACCCCTAACTATTGGTTGATAAAGGTAAGTGAAGACGGAGAATTGTTGTGGCAAAAAACCTATGGTGGAAGTTTAGCAGACAGGTCCTATGCAATAGCAAACTCCTATGGTAATCGTGTTATAATAGCTGGATATACACGCTCAACCGATGGTGATGTCAGTGGAGCCAATCATCATGGGAATACTGACTTCTGGATCGTCAAACTCTCCCCCGAAAACACCAGCCCCAATCAAACCCCCGAAGCGGAAACCCTCAAACTATACCCCAACCCTTGCGGCGCATCCGTGATGCTGGAAATCCCGGAAGCCGACGAGCTTGAAATCATCCTGACGGACATCAGCGGCAAAACCGTGCTTGCGAAAAAGATGTCTGGTGCTCAGGAGCTACTCAACCTGTCGAACCTCCCGCGCGGCGTGTACCTGCTCCGCGCTGGTAAGTGGGTGGAGATGGTGTATAAAACGGAATGACAAAACCATGATCAGAACAGCTTGTATAATTGTTTTCTATCTGTTGATAACGCAATTGAGCGTAGCTCAACCCAGCATTCAATGGCAAAAGGCTTTTGGAGGAAGTTCTTACGACGACCCTTATGATATTGTCCAAATATCATCTGGTGGATACCTTGTTGTTGGAACAACGGCTTCCAATGATGGAGATATTTTTGGAGATTATGGCAGCCTGGATTATTGGATATTAAAACTAAATGAACAAGGAAGTGTCCTCTGGAAAAAGCTCTTGGGCGGAAGCCTTAACGACATTCCACGATCAGTTGCAGAAACTCAAGATGGCGGTTTTATCGTGGCAGGATATTCCAATTCATCTGATATTGACGTAATTGGTAACCACGGAGGCAGTATTGATGGCTGGATTGTAAAACTTAATAAATTTGGAATGAAGGAATGGACCAAGGCCATCGGCGGAAGTAAATGGGACGAGATACATTCAGTTAAAACAACGTCTGATAACGGATGCATTGTTGTTGGCAAAACAGATTCAAACAATGGAGATGTCAGTATATCGAACGGCAAGTTGGATGTATGGGTAGTAAAATTAGACGCCCAAGGTGAAATAGAATGGGAAAAATCTTATGGAGGGAGTGAGGACGATGAATCAAGTTCTGTAATTATTTGTTCAGACGGAGGATATTTAGTGGTGGGCGAAACATCTTCCATTGATGGAGATGTAATTGGTCAGCATGGCAGTGTGGATTTTTGGGTGCTAAAATTAAGGCCTAATGGTGACATGGAATGGCAAAAGACATTGGGGGGAACAGGTGGAGATTATGGCAGTGATGGATTGGAAACCACTAATGGGGACTATGTAATTACAGGCTACGTCGGTTCTCACAATTCAGGCGATGTAACCGGTCATGACCAACTGGGCTCCTTCGATTATTGGATAGTGCGGTTAGATAAAGATGGGGATATCAAATGGCAAAAAACGGCAGGAGGGAGTAGTGCGGATTGGGCCAGGCAAATCGTTCAAAGTCCACAGGGTGGGTTTATAGTAACAGGAACAACCATTTCTCTCGACGGAGATGTAATTAACAATGTAGAAGTTCCCAATTTTTGGCTGATCAAATTGAGTGAAGAAGGGGAGTTGTTATGGCAAAAAACATATGGCGGTAGTATGTCTGATAGGTCTTATGCAATATCAAATACCAATGATAGTGGCTATATTCTAGCCGGCTATACCTGGTCAACCGACGGAGATGCCGCTGGCGCCAACTACCACGGTTACAGCGACTTCTGGATCGTCAAATTATCCCCCGAAAACACAAGCCCCACTCAAACCCCCGAAACGGAAACCCTCAAACTATACCCCAACCCCTGCGGTGCATCCGTGCTGCTGGAAATCCCGGAAGCCGACGAGCTTGAAATCATCCTGACCGACATCAGCGGCAAAACCCTGCTTGCGAAAAAGATGTCTGGCGCTCAGGAGCAACTCAACCTGGCGAACCTCCCGCGCGGCGTGTACCTGCTTCGCGTTGGGAAGTGGGCGGAGGTGGTGTATAAAACGGAATGACAAAACCATGATCAAAACAGCTTATGTAATCGCTTTCTATCTGTTGGTAATGCAATTGAGCGTAGCCCAACCCAGCATCCAATGGCAAAAGGCCTTCGGTGGCACTTTTACAGAAGAAGCTCTTCACATCATTCAAGCAACCGACGGTAGTTTTTTAGTAGTCGGCAAAACAGCCTCTACAGATGGCGATATCTTTGGAAATCATGGAAGCCTTGACTTTTGGGTTTTGAAACTTGGTATCCAAGGAAACATCCTCTGGAAAAAATTATTAGGCGGAAGCATCAATGATATAGCACGTTCAATCTCCGAGACACAAGATGGCGGTTTTATTGTAGCCGGTTATTCTAGTTCAAATGACATTGATGTGGTTGGAAACCACGGTGGGGAATTTGATGGATGGATCGTAAAATTAAGCAAATTTGGCGTAAAAGAATGGGCAAAAGCCATTGGGGGCAGTAAAAGAGATATGATTTATTCAATAAAAGCAACTTCAGACAATGGATATATTGCTGTAGGATATACGAATTCATCGGATGGAGATGTAAGCACATCATACGGCAAACGGGATGTTTGGGTTGTAAAACTGGACGCACAAGGGGAAATAGAATGGGAAAAGTCGTATGGAGGAAGCTTAGACGATGAATCCAAGTCGGTAGTAGTGTGTTCAGATGGCGGATATTTGGTAGTTGGCGAAACAGTTTCAAATGATGGAAATGTTACAGGTCAGCACGGAAATGGAGATTTTTGGGTACTGAAATTAAGACCAAACGGTGAAATAGAATGGCAAAAATCGCTAGGTGGCGCAGGCTATGATATTGGCAGCGATGGACTGGAAACCACCAGTGGAGATTATGTAATCACAGGATATGTTGGTTCACATAATTCTGGTGATGTAACCGGCCATGATCAACTGGGCTCTTTTGATTATTGGGTAGTGCGATTGGATAAAGATGGGGAAATCAAATGGCAAAAAACAGCTGGCGGAACCGGCCCTGATTGGGCAAGATACTTGGTTGCAAGCCCACAAGGTGGCTATTTAATAACTGGTACTACAGCATCAATTGATGGCGATGTGTCTTCTAACACCGGGCCCACGGATTTTTGGATAATTAAAGTAAGCGAAGAAGGGGAACTCCAATGGCAGAAAACATATGGTGGAAGTCAATCTGATGATTGTTATAGTATAGCCGCTACTAATGACAATGGTTACGTATTAGCCGGCTACACCTGGTCCACCGATGGCGATGCCAGCGGCGCTAATTATCACGGTTCCAACGACTTCTGGATCGTCAAATTATCCCCCGAAAACACAAGCCCCACTCAAACCCCCGAAACGGAAACCCTCAAACTCTACCCCAACCCCTGCGGTGCATCCGTGCTGCTGGAAATCCCGGAAGCCGACGAGCTTGAAATCATCCTGACCGACATCAGCGGCAAAACCGTGCTTGCGAAAAAGATGTCTGGCGCTCAGGAGCAACTCAACCTGTCGAACCTCCCGCGCGGCGTGTACCTGCTCCGCGTTGGTAAGTGGGTGGAGATGGTGTATAAAACGGAGTAATAAGGCTACGATCAGAGCTGCTTGCGTAAGAGAGGCCTGGCTGAAAAGCGCCTTAAGAAAGGGTGCTCTATACATCTGGAAGAGAAAAAATGCGAAGTTCGCATTTCGTATTAGCTGCGCAGATTACAGGTGTTTTATTGAATTTTCAAATCATTGATCTTCTGCATTTTGTAAATTTTTCACCTCAAGACCATCAAAAATTTACAAGATTTACTACATTTGAGAGTGTGATGCGAGAGGTTCGCATATTATCAGGTTATGCAGCATAATAAAAAACGACATATGAAATATAAATTTGGATTCATTTTTCTTACTCTGACATTCTTTTGGACTTCTCACTTGACCGCACAGAATTCTATCCAAAACGACTCGACAACAATTTGCAAAACTGTTAGCGGATTCTTTGAGTGGTACATTGATGCTATTAAGCAAAAAAAACAAACAGAATATCAGCCGACCTTTGTGGAAAGCGAAAGCGGTATGACGACCTTAAATTTTAGTAAATATTTTGCTAATCTTGTTAGTCAAGGTTTTTCAGACACTTTAATTATCAAAGAAAGGTTATCCTACCAATCTTGTATAGAAAACCTTGAAAAAATAAAGTATTCTGACTTTAATTCAAACGTTACAGACTTAGATGACTTTGAGAAAATTGAATGTGATTTCAGTAACTATTATCGTTGGACAGGGGGACAAGAACCTATTGATGGAATACGAATTAAGACAGTTAAACTTATTAATTCATTTTCTGCAATAGTGATAATTGAATATTTTGACTTTAATACAAAAGAGAAGAAGAATTTTTATTGGGGAAGGAATACTTTGACAATGACAAAACCAAGAAACACTTGGCAAATTGATAACATTAATTGGAAATAGAATAATTACGCGGCATAACAGTAGTAACGGTATGAAAATGCAGGAATTAAAATTGAAGTCCCAAATGAAACAATAAGACACCTGTTAAAAATCCAAACAACCCGAACTTAAACTGTTAAGCGCAACTCAACCGTGTGGCACACCGCAGGTACTGGTCATTGGGCGGACGAAGGGCGATCGACTATCTGGATATGCCCCCCTACCCCCTTCTCTTCAACCAAACAACACCTCCCACGCTCACCAAAAACAGCAGAATCGAGATGATCTCGGCCTGGGTCAGTTTCATGCCCAGCACGTCGTGCACCACATTCACGCGGATTTTTTCGATCAGGAAACGTTCGATAGCAATGAGGCCCAGGTACAGGAAAAACAATATGCCGGGCGTGCTGAAACGCTTGCGCAGCATCCAAAGGATGCCGAATACAGCGGCCATCATCAATACTTCGTAAAACGGCGTAGGGAACACCGGCTGACCGAGTTCCATACAATAATCCCACTTGCAGCCTTCAATGGGCACACTGGGCACCGGGTCGGTCATGTTGGTATTCAGTACGTGGTGCGGGTATTTGTAGCCCCACATCCAATCGGGTAAAAAAGACATCCAGCCGGGTTTTGGCGCTGCATTGACGATGCCCCAGTCGCCGTCGCCCGAAAGCTGGCACCCGATCCGGCCCACGCCGTAGCCCGCCGTAAGCGCCGGCGCCACCGCATCGGCCGTAGGTAGAAACGGAATGTTGTTTTTCCAGATGTAATACACCACGGCCACAAAACCCAACAGCAAGCCGCCGAAAAAGGCCAGGCCGCCGCCCGAAGCAAGCGAGCCGAGGGGGTCTTCCAGAAACGACTCCCAGTTGTCGAACAAATCAAAAATTTTGGCGCCCAAAATGCCGCCCACTGCCGCCGCAACGGTCATCTCGCTGATGCGGTCGTGCGGGAAAATGGTCAGGTTTTTAGTTTCAGGCTGGTCTTTTTTCCTGCGCTGACCGTCAAAATAGGTGATGCCGGCCAATACCGCCGCGCCCAACAAGCCGCCTACCCAGTGCATTTTACCGGAAAGAATGATGGACGCTGGATCGTGCCGGAACGTATCGTAATTCAAATAAGCGTACACGCCTTTTCCTCCCAGCACCAGGCCCACCACGGCATTCGTGAGTATTTCACCCCAGGTGGCCGGCAAACCGGTGGTTACAGCTACCTGAACAGGTTCATAAAACCCGGCTTTTGCCTTCCTTTTTAGCTCGGCGTGAAAAACTACGGCGCTGACAATGAAGGCA
>JAEUUR010000539.1 GCA_016787465.1 Saprospiraceae bacterium
CTCGAAAATATCGTGGTTTGGGTAAAATTTCGAACGACGTGATAAATCCGATGAACTTGGTTTTCATCGGTGTGAGCAGTCACACCGACCGTAGGGAGGTATCTGCACCTCATTTTGCCTGAATACAGTTTCTCTAATTTAATTCTGTCCACATACTTGATCCGATTGATTCGATTTTAGATTTTGCGGATTTTAAACAATCGAATCAATCGAATCAATTCAAAAGTCCATTCTCAACCTGACGTTCAACCTTCTGCCGGTCAGGTAGTTTGGTATGGCGTATTGTGTATTTTCAATGGTTTTGATCCAGATGTTGGATGCCTCGTTGGCTACTTTCATCAGGTTGAACACTTCCAGGCTGGCCCAGGTGTTTCGTGTAAACCGCAGGAGATTTTTCGGGCTTGTACGCCTCCAGGCGTCTTTCCACAATTGAAAACCAAATCCGATATCCACCCGGTGATAGGGCGCAAAACGGTAAGGATTGCGGTAGATGATGTTGTTGTCGACCACGCCAAACGGCAGGCCGCTGCCCACGGTAAAGTTCAGGTGCATCCGGATATTTTTGTTTTTACGGAGGTAATCCTGAAAAAAGGTGGAGAAAGTAAACAATCGGTCGGTTGGTCTGGGTACATCTTTGACGTTGAAGCCTTCGCGTTCGCCTACCCGGCGCGCGCGATGCTGCACGCCGTCGAGCGATTCGCGTGTGCGCAGGAGGGAAAAGTTCACCCAACTTTCAGCGCCTTTCACGAATTCGCCGTTTAGCCGCACATCAAATCCAGTGGCATAACCACGGGAATCGTTTTCGCCAGCATACCGGATGCGCACATTATCAAGGTCAAAGGATACCAGATCCCACATTTGTTTGTAATAAGCTTCTGCGATCAGGCGCATTTTCACCGGACGGCGTTTGCCCCATAAAAAATCCCAGGTGAAACCGCCCACGGCATGCCCCGATTTCTGGGCTGCCAGATCGGTATTTACGGAACCGTCGAGGCGCCGCATTTCCCTGTAAAACGCCGGTTGGTAAAACAAGCCGCCTGCGAGGCGATAAGACACATCGCGCCGGGTATTCAAAGGTTTGTACAAAAGCTGCGCCCTGGGAGTTACAAACCAATCGCCGTTCATCGTCCAATATTGACCCCGCACACCGGCGATCACCTGGAGCTCGCGCACACCGTCTTTGCGCCAGGTCCAGGTATCTTGCAGGGAAGCGGAAAAACGATCGCTGGAAAGTTCGTTTTTTGTTTTCAGCACCTTGCGGACATGCAAAGCTACCGTGTCGTAAGGCAGGGAATACAAGGCTGAATCGAGGCGCTCCCACTCGTTAATCTTGTCGAGGATGGTTTCATTTTGCCATTTTGCCGACCACTGGAAAAAATGGCTGCGGGTCAGGTTGACTTCCCGGTTGTCTTTTTGTATTTCAATGCCGCCCTTGTATTCAACATTGCGCACATCTGCAGTCAGGTAGTTGCGTACCCAAGTGTGCTGGGTTCCCGTACCGAGTATGTTGACAATTTCACCAAAATCATCCGAGCCCAGGTTTTCTTCCAGTTCTCCAAGGATGTAGTACCCCAGAATATCGAAGCGCTCATTTTCCTGGCTACGCCAAACCGAGGTCAATAATTTGTGATACAGCGGGTTGCGTTCCCGATCGGGTAAAAAAGTCAGCGAAACGCCGCCCATCGCCTGGGTAAAATCGTCGACCTCCTGCCCTTCAAACGCAGTGCGCAGTTGTAAAGCGTAATCAACCAGCCCGAAGGCACGCGCCAGGCTTTGCGGCTGAAAGCTGTACGTCGACCGGTTCAGGTTGCCGATTGCTCCAATTTGCCAATCCCGGTTGATATCGTAAGTAAGGTATGTTTGAACGTCGGTGAAATTCGGTACGTATTCGCCTTCAACATCGAGGCTGCCCAATAACGTACGGGTAGTTTTGTATCGGGCGCCCAGGAGATAGCGGAAAGCCCGGAATCCATCTTTTTTAGGTTTCCAGCTGCCTTCCAGATGTGCTGTTGCGCCCAAGAGGCTCGCGCTTGCGCTCGCGCGCAAACTGTCGGGGCGTTTGTATTTGATATCGAGTACCGACGACATTTTGTCGCCGTATTTTGCCTGGAATCCGCCGCTAGAAAACGACAGGTCGCGCATCAGGTCAATATTTGGAAACGTGAGGCCTTCCTGTTGGCCGGCGCGAATGAGTTGCGGGCGATAAATTTCAAAATCATTGACATACACCAGGTTTTCGTCGTAGTTGCCGCCGCGTACCTGGTACTGTGAGCTCAATTCCCCACCGGTTCCGGTGTTGGTGCCAAGTGCAATGTGGGGCAGCACACTTTCCAGGTTTCCGGTGGTGGAAGGCAGCAGTTTTAACTCCTCGATATTTTTTTCCTTCACCATGCCGCCTTCATCCAGCCGGCGTTCGCTGATCACCACTTCCAGGTTCGACTGGTTTGGCGCGAGGGAAATGTCGAGTGCAAAGCGGGCGTTGGGCTGCAGGGGTAAAATATCAGCGCTGGCGTCTTTGTATGCTACCCTGCGAAAGCCCAGGGTAAGCCTTTGCCCGGCAGGAACCTGGATGGCAAACTTGCCGCTTTCATCGGAAGCCACACCTTTGCCGCCGCCTTTAATGTAAACGCTTACAAACTCGACAGGTTGCCCGTCGGTGGCGTCAGATATGCGCCCGAATACGGTAGCAGTTTGTTGGGCCGTTAGCAAAAACGGCAAAAAACAAATCCCAAAACAGAAGGTTCTAAACATGTGCGCAAAGATAAAATAGATTGGATCGATTGATTCGATTGTTCGATTGATTCGTTTTTTTACTGTTTTGTTTCAGTTTTTGGGCCAATTTTTAAACACAAACACTTGGTTTTCAATTATTTAAAAAAACAAGGCAAACAATTGCCAAACTTAAATGTTAGAACAAAATCAGTCTGGAATTATTTTTGCAGAGTAAATTCTAGCTGACGGCTTTGTGAAAGTCTCCACGGTTTTAATCGAGTGAATTTCGGTTGTTTTTTGCATTCACCTTTTCCCCCAAGTGCAACAATGCCATGATCCGATTACATACAATCTTTTTCTTTGTGCTTTTTAGCCATGTGTTGGTTGCCCAGCCGATCTCCTGGCTGACAGATTGCAGTCCAAAAAACTTTTGCCTGAACCCAGGCAGTTGTACGCAGGGCGCCGTATTTATGGTGGAAAAAGCATTTTCCAATTGCGCCAATCCCAATGTAAATTATTCTTACCGGATCGATTTGAACAACGACGGTTCCCAGGAAATCGTTTCTTCTGCCGACACGGTAAACGGGAACTTCGCATTGGGTACTCATAAAATTATATGGCGGGCAACCGACGCCTGCGGGAATATAGTGCAATGCACCTATTTGTTTACCGTAAGAGATTGTAATCCGCCGAACCTGATCTGCATCAATGGCCTGACACAAACCCTCGATATGCCGCTTTGCGATGCGCATTTCGATGTTGATCAGTTTATTTTAAGTGCAACGGACAATTGTACGCCCAACAATCAACTTCAGTTCGGAATACGCAAAGCGGGAACCGGAACCGGGTTTCCGGATAATCAAACGGTTTCTTATGAACTGTGCGACAATGGGTTGAATCTGCTGGAGGTTTGGGTGCGCGACGCCGGCGGATTAACCAATCAATGCAGCAATTATGTGCTCATTCAAACCAACGGAACTGATTGTACATGTAATCCGGACGGCGATATCAATTTTTCAGGATGCGTCAGATCTGTTAACAACCAGCGCATGTCGACCAGCCAACCCAGGGTGACCATAAATTCTACCGGTGGAGTGCCAAATGCAGTGCATAAGTTAAAAGTAATCGCCACGACCGACTCCTGTTTTACACTCCCGATCGCTCAGTTACCCTTTGGCGGAAATTATACAGCGGTTGTAGAAGCAGATCGCAACGATAACCCGCTGAACGGGATTACCACCTTCGATCTGGTATTAATGTCAAAACATATCCTCGGTATCGAGCCGCTAACCAGCGCCTACCAAATGGAGGCCGCCGATGTCAACAACAGCAATTCGCTTACCACCTTCGATATTGTTGAAACAAGAAAACTCATTCTTGGAATTTATGATTCCTTCCCACAGGTTCCTTCCTGGCGTTTGACGCGCCCGCTTCCCAACCCGTCTGATTTGGGGAGCTACACTGCTTTTAAAGATACATACCAAGTAGAAATCAACAACTTACAAGCCGACCTCAATTTTTCCGGTTTTGAATTCATCGGCATTAAATACGGCGACCTTAACAACTCCGTTGCCTCAGCTGCGTCAACTGCCGATGATCGGGAGGCCCTTATTTTAACAACCGATGACAGGTGGTTGCATGCCGGCGAGGAGGTTTCACTCGTATTCAAACCGGGTAAAGACGCGGATTTAACCGGTTGGCAGTTCGGTTTATCGGCCAACCCTGCCATGTTACAATTATTGAGCGTGGATGGATTGCCGGCCGACAACTACCTGTTAACCGGCAATGAACTCCGCGCATTGTGGTTCGATGGCAAAGGAAAAACCTGGGAAAGCGCCGCGGCTTTTCTAACCGTACGCGTAAAAGCCGCACAGGCATGCCGGCTGTCTGATGTATTGCAGTTGGATCAAACCCAATTTCAAGCAGAAGTTTACCCTGTTGGCTCCACGCACAGGGCAGCTTTGAGGTTGCATTTCAGCCCCGTAAAGCATGGAGGAAATACGTTTTTAGGTGTTGCCCCCAATCCATTTTCTGAAGAATTGAACTTCAAACTGGAACTCAGCGGTGTTGCACAAGCCCATCTTGAAATTATGAACCTGGATGGCAAATTGGCCTACACGGATCATTTCAATCTCGAAAAAGGGGAACAAACCATTCGCGTACGTACGGCAACATTACCACCGGGGCGGGTATTCACCTACCGCTTGCGCGTTGGCGACACGGTATTTTCAGGGAAATTAGTGCGCGCTTAAATCACTCGTTTGCACTTTTGACCAGTTTGACCGTTGTAGAGTTGCCGGCGCCATAAAGCCTGGCGTAGTACACTCCTGGTTTGAAATCGCGTCCATCAATCTGTACGGCTGTTTCTTGTTCATTGGACAAGGACCGGAGCAGGCGTCCGTTGACGTCTGTAATTTCAAGGTAATCGATGCGATGGTCGGAGATGAGTAGCCAACTGTCGGATGTTGGATTGGGTGAAATTTGAATATTTAAAGCAGCCGGTTCGGTGGTCGCCACTGCATTGCAATCCAGTTGGTTGAGGTAATTCCACATGGCATTGTCGAACTGGATTGGCACGGCGTCGCCGCCAGGCCCGGTAAATCCGCCGACATTGCCCAACCGAACCACCACCCAGCCTTTGGATGGCACGATGTGCAATTTCTGGTCATTTTTCCCCAAGGCAGCGTACATATCGTTGGGGGCATTTGGTATTAGTTTGCCCGGGAATGAAAACTGCAAACCGGGCACCATGAAGCTTTGTTTGCCGTTGAGCCACCACAAGTAACCGTAACTTTTATTGTGTGTCTGAGAGGTATTTACCATCGCGTTGAAATAGGCCTGATCGTGCAGCAGCGTATCGCCGTTCCAAACGCCTTGGGCCAGGCAGAGTAATCCAAAACGCGCCATATCGCGGGGGCGGCTGTAGAATACATCCTGGAACCAAAATCCTTTCATGCCCACCTGATCAAGCAAGGCCGACTTCGTATATTGTTGAATGGTGGCGTTACTTGCCTCTGCCAGTACATCGTGCAACAAACGGTATGCGCCGGTATGATAGGCCCACCGTGTGCCCGCATCAGCCAGGTAGTTAAGGCATTCTGGTTCTTTGCAAAGATTTGGATCAGGATCGGTCGGCGTGGGCACAAAGGTGTCGTCGAGGCCGTTGGTCATGGTGAGTTGATGCCAAAGCGTAATTTTGGCTTCTTTGTCGGCCGGCGCGGAGGTCCAACCCACACCCAGATAATCGGAGGTTTTATCCTGAATATTCACCAAACCGGCATCCTGGGCCTGACCAACCAGAAACGCGGTCAGCGATTTACCCGCAGAGGCCCAATACCAGAAAGAATCCTGTACAAACGTATCGAAATACTTTTCCAGTACGATTTTGCCATCTTTGAGCAACAGGAATCCTTTGGTGCTGTTGGTTTCCAAAAACTGATATAAACTGTCAATCCGTTCCGCACAAAAATTTTGACTGGCCGGTGTCAGCGTTTGCCAGGTATTGCCTGTCAGCGGCGGGAAATATAGGTTTTGGGCACGGGTTTGAACAAGGGAAAGGGTAGAAAAAACGAAAAGAAGGACGGTGTGTTTGTTCATGGAAAGGGAATTTTGTTTAAACCTGGACGGGTTAGACGAACGGGAAGCGCAAGGGTTTATTGTGATTGATTCGATTGTTCCGATTGGTTCGATTAAACAAAAAATCCGCGCAATCCAAAAATCCCACAAATCCGCGATTCAAGCCGCGTTTTTCGATTGATTCGATTGGAACAGCTTCTAACTATTTTAATCGAATCAATCGGAATAAGTATGTGTACAGAATTATTTTGGGGTAAAATGTTCAGTTCCTGCAGATAGGTCACAAACATTTACACCTCATTTTGCATGAATACTGTTTCTCTAATTTAATTCTGTACACTTACTTAATCGAATCAATCTATTTTATTTTTGCGTTTAAAACCGCCTGCTATGCAGCTTCGTATTTATTTATTGATATTTTTTTCGCTCCTGATGTTTGCATGCGACCGCAAGGCGCCCCAACCAAGCGGCCCCTTGCAGGCCGAATTGTTGCCGGCGAATGCTTCCCCTGCACAGGTTAAGGTAACCGATATTAACGCCTGGGTGGAACAAGGCCGTTTTTTTGTAACCGGTGTTTGTTCCAATGAGTCGGCGGCCTGGCAACAAATTTGGCTGAAGGTGGAGCCCCTTGATGCGGCCGGGAATGCGCTTCAGATAAAAGGCGCCCCGGCAGTAATTATTGCCACATTTTCCAGCGGCGTGCCTCCCAAAGGACGCACTTCTTTTTTTGAAGGCTGGCCGCTGGCCGATTTTTCCGGCACTCCGGCCTCCTGCCGGATATCCGGTGCGGGCGCGTTGCAAAAGCCTGCCGGCCCGGTGCTTCTGGTAGAGCAGGTTGGCGGCGTAAAAATGATGGCCCCCAATGCACCCGGCCAACCAGCTACCGAGGAAATAGCGTGGCAAATTGGCGGCGTCCTGAACAACCCCATGCCGATGGAAGCGCAACACCTGCGCTTTGAACTAATGCTTTATGGCACAGATAACCGTTTGTGGTTCAGTATGTTGCTCAACCCGGAGGATCCGCAGTTTAAACAATTGATCGCACTGGAAAAACCCGGACCGCTGGCCGGAGGCGAAAAAAGACAGGTAGGCATTTACGCCTATTACGAACGTTTGCCCCAGGCGCTCAAAGCGCAAAAAATCGGAAGAGCGGAGTTGTTGGCGTTTGATGAATGATTCGATTGTTCCGATTGATCCGATTAAAATAGTTGGAAGCAGTTCCAATCGAATCAATCGAATCATTCGAAAATTTACTCTATTTTCGCAACCGAAATCACCATTAATCCCTTCCTGAATAAGACATCATGTATTCTACTCAACCTGGCCTGCGCAAAAAAGCGCCAAACGACGAGCATACCCTGCTTCGCCGTTTGACGGATAATTTGGCCAAATGGGTGTTTACTGATTTTGAGCAAGCCGCCGCCGCCATGAACGAGCTCTCTGGCCTGCTCACCCCCCTCAGCCCTTTTGATATACGCCTTTCTTACCATCGCAGTGCCGCTTTTTTAGAAAATCAATGGTTGCGTTACGACCAGTCGCTGCTGCACGCTCGCCTGGCTGTAGGTATTCTGGAAAGCCTGGCCGATACCTGGGGCCTTGCTGAAGTATGGTCGGACATTGCTGCTACTTACCTCAATCAACGCGATTGGCCGGCCGCAGAAGACGCACTGGCCCGCGCGCGCCGTTACCTGGTGGAAGACGCCCCCGTTACGCTACAGGCTCACGTAGCTTGCCGACAAGGGTTTTTGCACCTGCATTTTAACGATAACCTCCAGGCTTTGAACAGCCTGATGGATGCGGAAAAGGCGCTCATTGGCCTCGACGACCGCGCAACCTTAAAGGATTATTACATTAAAACCCTGGTATTCAGCGGCTTAGGTGAAATTTATGAACGTCTCGGCGAAAAAGAAAAAAGCCAGGACGCGTATAGAAGTGTGTTGCCGATTGTAGAAAAATACGGCCTACGGCCCCGCATTGGCTGGCACTATCTAAATGCCGGAAGAGCGGCCATGGCCCGCAATGATGCCGAACAGGCGCAAGCTCATTTCGAAAAAGTACTGCAATTGGTAGGCAACAACGAAATGGAAGCCAAAACGCATGCGTTGAGCAACCTGGGTATTTTGGCTATGTTGTCGGGGAATGCTGTGCGGGCTTTTAATTTGTTCGGCCAGGCTGCCGCTCAATATAATCCGCCCACCAAACCCGCCGATTTTAACAACTTGTCAAAAATAGAAAACTGGAGAGCCGGGCTATACCTCGAATTGGAAGATACCGAACAGGCCGAAACCCATTTCAAAAAAGCCTGGGAGTTCGGGCAAAAAGGAAACGATCTTTATCACCTGGGCGAGGTTTGTCAGAACCTGGCATCACTGTATGCTGAAAAAGGCGAATACGAAAAAGCGTATTTCTGGCAAAGCCGCGTCACGGAACTAAATCAGCGGCACTTCGATCAACTGCGCGACCATGAACGGCAGGAAATTGAAGCGCGCTACCAACTGGAACACAGCCGCCAGGAAGCTCAGATGGCTAAACTCAGGGTAGCGGGGTTGCAGCTGCGCGCCCTGCGGGCCCAAATGAACCCGCACTTCATGTTCAATGCGCTGAACGCCATTCAAGGCTTGGTGACGTCCGGCCGAAATGCCGACGCAGAGTCTTATCTGGCCAAATTCGCCAAAATGATGCGGCATACGCTGGAGTATTCCGACCTCGAAGTAGTGACGCTGGAACAGGAAATTGAATTTTTGGAACGTTACCTCGATATCAACCGGAAACTCCGATTCCGTGATAAACTCGATTTCCAGATCATCGGCCCCAAAAACCAGGATCTCGATGAGCTGCTTATTCCAACCATGATTGTACAGCCATTCGTTGAAAACGCCATCGAACACGGGCTTCGCCCCCGACAAGAAGGCCGCCTTACCATTCGTTTTGAACTCGTCGACGACGACGACCACCTGCTTCGTTGTATCATCGAAGACGACGGCGTGGGCGTAAATAAAGGCCGTGAAAAACAAGCCGCTCAATTAGGCTTCCAAAAACACCGCTCCCGCGGCATGGAAATCACCAAGGAACGCCTCAATCTCCTTCACGAACTCCAACGCCGCGAAGGCGATAACTTTCTGCAAATCAGTGATTTACTTGACGTTACCCAAGGCAGCCGCTCCGGCACACGAGTCGAAGTACTGCTACCACTGATGAATGATGAATGATGAATGATGAATGATGAATGATGAATGATGAATGATGAATGATGAATATTTAGAAATTATAACTAATTTTTAAACAAGTGCTTAAACAATAAATTGGACTCAAAAAATTCATCATTCATCATTCATCATTCATCATTACTTTTTCCCTCTATTCTCTAACAGTTTCGGATCGAGTTGCAGCGCTTTTTGCCGATATTCCTGGCCTTTGGCGTCGTTACCGGAGCCTGAGTAAGCCAGGCCCAAATCCCACCAATACGACGCATTTTCAGGCGCCAGTTCCGTGGCTTTTGTGAACCACATAATGGCATCGGGGTGTTTGCCCTGGAAGCCATTGGCTACGCCAAGCAAACGGGCTGTTTCAGGATCTTTCGTATTGTATTGCCAGGATTCGCTCAGGTAGGTTTGTGCCTTGACAATATCATTTTTCTGTTCGCCCTGGTATTTTCCACCATCGCGCAATGCGAGTGCGAGGTACGTTTTCAAACGAGGATCATCCGTAGCAAATTTGACGGCCATACGGTAATCGGCAATAGCGGCATCGAAATTTTTTAAGACATAATTAGCGCCGCCCCGGCTGATGTAGGCGTCTTTGTAGTTGGGGTAGATATTGACAGCGCGGTCGAGGTGTACCAGAGCGCGTTGACAAAGTTCTTTTTGTTTTTGCGGGTCTTTTTCATTGGTTGCCTTATCAAACAAAACGCCGCCGCACGCATTTTGCAGTTTTGCGCTTTGTGCGGAGGTTTCGGCATCACTTAAAAACAAGGTTTCGTTGCTCGCCCAAACGGGGTTTCGCGTGAATGTTTTTAAGGAAAATAAAGCGATTGCAGCGCCAAACAGCACGAATGTCAAACTCCGGTTGTTCTGAAACAGTTTCGACAACAACAGGGCAATAACGAGGCAGAAGCCGGCGCTGGGCATGAACACAAAACGTTCGCCCATGTTGGTACCGATCGGGAAAATAAAATTCGAAACAATCCCCAGCGGAAGCAGGTATAGCCAGATTCCGAAAGCCAGCGGGTTGCGTGTTTGGGTTCCACGAATGGCGTACCAGAGCAAATAACCATACAAGGCAAGGCTCAGCAAGGCCATTGGATTGCTGAAGGTGATCAGGCCGATTTGCCGGGGGTAGTAATCATGCGTCAGCGGATGGGGTACAAACAACAGCTGAATATATTTCCAGAGCGTATAAAAAATGGTGGCGAATTTTTCGGCCGGGGCAAACGGAACCCATTGCGTTCCTTCAATTTTCAAAAAAGGATTGTTCATCAACTCAAGCGGCGCGCCGCCGAACCGCCAGTGCAAAATAGCGCCACGCAATAGGAAAAAAGCAATGAATGCGCCAAAAACGGGCATGGAAAGCGAAAAAATGGATGGCTTGCCGTTTTCACCCGGATTGCGGAAAAACCACAAAGCCAACGGAATGATCACTACAAAAGCGGCGGCATTTTCCTTGGAAAGGCAAGTAAAAAAGAAGATCAAACCTGCCACCAGATTAAGGCTTGACTTGCCCGTGTCGAAGGCCCGCACCACGAAATACAACGTTGCCAAACACCCCAACAATGTAACAATTTCATCGCAACCTTTGATGTTGGCTACTACCTCCGTGTGGATTGGATGTGCGGCAAACAAGACGGCCGCGAGCCAGGCCAGGAGCGCTGCCCGGTCGTTTTCAGCTCCGCCAAACAACAAAAGCAAGGTGCGGTAAAACAAGACGCAGGTTGCTGCAAACAACAACACCGTCAGTAAGTGAAATACAAAGGGCGACGCGCCGACTACCTGATACAACATGGCGAAAATGACCAGCGTCATGGGGCGATAACGGCCGCCTGATACCAACGTTTCTTTGCCTTCCACTTTGAAAAAGCCGAAAAAAGTGTCTTTCGAAAGAATGCCTCCGATACCTTTCACGCCTTCTTTGGTGTACATATTATCGGTAATGACGATGGCATCGTCGAGCACAAAGTCGTGCGATAGTGTGTTGGCATACAACACAAAGGCGAAGGCAAAGATCAACAGGCTTTGGAGGCGCGTGTTGAGCAATAATTCTGGAACTCCGCTGAGTATGGAGTTGTTGGCAGGGCGATTTGCTGCCGCAGCTTGCCGGGGGGGAGTTGCTTGTTTGCGTTGATTTTTTTTCGACATGTGTTGGATGCTTGAGATTCGACGGCGCTATTCTTTTTTCATAGCCTCCGCTTCCCTCATTTTTCGGATTGCCTCTCGTTTGACTTGCGGTTTTTTGTCGAGTATATCTTCAAATTTTTCTTTTTTCTTGGGCTCCGGAAACTTTTCCAAAAACTCCTGCGCTTGTTTCACGGTTGGCTCTTTTTCCATTTTCTCCAAATAAGCCTCTTCTAATTCGGATTGCACTTTAGCCATGACATCCGGTTTGGTTTTAGCGGCTGCATGTACTTCCTCCAGACGTTGATGCTCCGGAAAATCGCTCAGATATGCTTTCACTTTTTCCATAGAGGGGTCGCGTTGCACCGCTTTTACATAAACCTCTTCCACATCAGCGAGTAATTCCTTTCGGGCCTCTGTGCGCGATTCTGCCGCCAGTTTTAGTTCCTGGTACCGCTCCGTTTCCGGAAATTCGGTCACAAACCTGCGAATATTCTCCCTGTTGGGCTCCCGTTTTACCTGATCGAGCGAACGGCCTTCCAGATCGGACACACGACTTGCGATCTGGGTTCGATATTTTCCATTGGGATAACGCTGCTGGTAGGCACGCAAATCGGCCAGGTATTGAGTGCGTTCGGCGCGCAGATAAAATGCTTTTTCAGCGTAGGCGCTTTCCGGATGTTTGGCAATAAAACCGGCGTAAGCTTCAGGGGTGTCTTTCAAACTGGCTACCCACCAATCACGCGTATCTGCCGGGGTGAGTGCCCAGGTGGCTGAACTGCCCAGTACCAGAAACGCCAGCATAAACGCCAGGGCGCGCAGGCCCTTGTTTGAACTTACGCTGGGAGCTGCCTCCGACTGTTCGATCATTTTGGGAATATCGATCGTCGAATGGGAGAAAGAGGGTTGTGAAATATCATTGATCAACGATGCTGCTTCCCCGCCAAACCTCAGCGAGGCGCCGGCATTTTTGAACGTAGTTTCCTCGCTACGAACTGTTTGACCTTCGGTCAGGATAGCGACAGTTTCCCTGAAAACAATTTCCTTTCGGGCGATCTGATTAAACGCCATTTCCAACACACACACTTTAACCTCCAGGGTATGCGTGCCGGGCTGCAAGGGTTCGACGTAAAAAAACCATTGGGTGAATCCTTCCTCGGTAATGAGTTGTTGGGCAGCGGAAGTGGAACGAATGTTGAACACCGGGTTTTTAGC
The DNA here is from genome assembly GCA_016787465.1 of Saprospiraceae bacterium. Lineage (GTDB taxonomy): Bacteria > Bacteroidota > Bacteroidia > Chitinophagales > Saprospiraceae > M3007. The sequence goes on from JAEUUR010000539.1 coordinate 12,831, forward strand.
CGGGTCGGTCAATTCAACCTGCATCAAATCTGAAACCCGCGTCAGCGATTTAAGCACCACTTCTTTGTCGAGCACGATTTCTTCCACGATGGCATCTTCGCTCAGAGCGATCCGGACGATACATTCTGTTTCCTGTCCGAGCGGCATGGCATGCGGGATGCGGTATAAAACATTGCCTTGTTTTGGGCTTCCGCCATGTTCATCGGGCGCAGGAACGGGCGCTGTTGGGTCGAAATCGGAGGTTTCAAGGTTATTGATCAGATCGGAAAGGTCGGATCGGATGGCGTTGTACTCGATTTGCAGGGTACGGTCGTCGATGGCTCCACGCAGCGATTTTTTATTGGCATCGTTCAAACGACCGATCAATACCAGTACGGTGGCCCGTTTTTCGGAAGTGTCCGGCAACAATTCACGCAAACGCTGAAGCGCCTTACCCAAAAAGGTCAAGTCCAGAAGCAGGTCTTCCAGTTCGCGTTTAAGTTGCGGAAGCGATGGGACGTTCGACATCAAAATTGAATTTCAAGGCAAACGTACAAGGGAAATATCAAAAAGCCAACCCTATTTCGATACCACTTTCAAATGACTACGGACAAAATCCGCTTTTGCTACCGCGGCTTCCACGGTATCGGCGGTAATTGAAACGTGGCCCATTTTACGAAACGGACTGGTTTGGGCCTTTCCATAGAGGTGTATGTGTACTCCTTCGAGGGCGAGGCATTCTGCGGCGCCCAGGTAATTCACGGGCCCCTGGTGGCCGTCTTCGCCGAGCAGGTTGATCATAACAGCTGCTCCGGTTAGTTGCGTGCCGGCGCCGAGTGGCAGGTCGCAAATGGCGCGCAAATGTTGTTGGAACTGGCTTGTTACCGCGCTGTCGATGGTATGGTGGCCGCTATTGTGGGGGCGCGGCGCCGATTCATTCACTAGCAGTTCCCCGGATTTGGTCAAAAACATTTCAACGGCCAACAACCCGCAAACATCCAGTGCGCGGATCACTTGTTCTGCCAGGGCTTCCGCTTCTGCTTCAATTAACGAAGGGATGCGCGCCGGGCACAGTAAAAACTCCACGAGGTTGGCCTCCGGGTGAAAATCCATTTCAACGGCAGGGAATGTAACCACCTGCCCCGACGGATTTTTTGCGGCGATTACCGCAATTTCAGTTTGAATATCTGCCAATGCTTCAGCCAGGCAGGGGCCGGGCAGCAATTTGTTTTTCAGGTCGTCGCGCGTGCGCAGGATGGCCACACCTTTGCCGTCGTACCCGGCAGTGCGTGTTTTTTGTACAAAAGGCAGGTTCCATCGCCCAGCCTCAACGGCCGCCAACAATGCCTGTTCGTCGTCAAACAATTCGAAATGGGCGGTGGGAATCTGGTGTTCCTGATAGAAAAGCTTTTGTAAACCTTTGTCTTTAATCGTATCCAGAGCGGTAGCGGAAGGATGCACCACTTTGCCCATTTGTTCGAGCGCGCGCAAGGCATCGGTATTTACATGTTCTATTTCAATGGTAATTACGTCTTTATCCCGGCCGAAAGCCAACACGTCGTCGTAATTTTTAAAATCGCCTTGCGTGAAACCGGTGCATACCTGGCTTGCAGGGCATCCGGCAGTCGGATCGAGGATATAGGTTTTGAAATCCCAATCCGCAGCAGCCAGGCAGCACATTTTGCCCAGTTGCCCGCCACCTAGAATGCCGATTTTTTGTGTGGTAGAAAACATAGACAAGTGAATTTTTCGATTGTGCCGATTATTCGATTGTTCGATTATTCGATTGTGCCGATTATTCGATTGTGCCGATTATTCGATTATTCGATTGTTCGATTGTGCCGATTATTCGATTGTGCCGATTATTCGATTGTATCGATTATTCGATTGTGCCGATTATTCGACTAGTAATTAGCACCCAATCAAATAATCGAATAATCGAATAATCGATACAATCGAACAATCGAATAATCGAATAATCGGTACAATTGAATCAATTTTACAGCGCTTTTGTAAGTTCGGCTTCTAAATTATCTCTTGGATTGAGGGCGATGATTTTACCTGTGCGATCGATGAGAAAGGTACGCGGGATGGAGCGAACCCCATACGTCTGTGCTGGTGCACAATCCCAGAATTTCAGATCGCTTACGTGGTTGTCCCAAAGCAGGCCGTCTTGCTGAATGGCTTGCAACCATTTTTCTTTTCCGTCGGGGCGGTCGAGGGAAACGCTGAACACTTCAAAACCTTTGGATTTATACTTTTTGTAGGTTTCCACAACATGGGGGTTGGCGCGCCGGCAAGGGCCGCACCAGGATGCCCAAAAATCGAGCAACACTACCTTGCCACGCAAAGACGACAAAGAGCGGGTTTTTCCTTTTGGATCGGGCAAGCTGATTTCCGGGGCCTGCATGCCTACTTGAATTGGGCCGGCTTCTTCTCCCGCGCCGGCCGCACCTGCGCCGGTTTGTTGTGCCAGTTGCTGTTCCAACTGACTCACCATGGTGGCATAAGAATTCGCGTAGGGCGAACCTGGCAGGGCATCGCTTAGTTCCTTATTGTATTTTTTCAACTCGTCGATAAAAAGCGGTGCGTTTTGCCCAAACACCTGCGTAGCCAGAAACGCGCGCATGAGCGGGGTACATCCTTTCGACACGGCCACTTTAGCTTCATCGGCATTCTTAACCTGGTTATTGATCAGTTGTTTGATGATGTTGTTGTAACAAACGAAGGTTTCAGAACCATTGATCGAAAGATCCATCTTGTCGATGGTATTGATATCGCCGGAGATATCTACGTTTTTCTCTTTGCCGTCGAGGATAAAAAACACGCGTTTGGCGCCTATCGTGAGGCGGAAAAGGCCTTCTTCAATGGGGGTTTCTACCTTGAGTTTAAATTTGCCTTCTGAATCGCAGGTGGCTTTGCCCAGGGAAACGGTGTTGTTGCGGTCAAAAAATACCTGATCAAGCGTAACCTGCAGGTTATTGGCGCCTTTGATGGAGCCGTTCAGGCTTTGGCCGCTTTCGCCGCATGAGGCAAACAAAACTGCGATCAGGGCGAATAAGAAAATTTTTTTCATAACGGGATATCGTTGATATGTTATTGCATTTTTGCACTTAAAACCGTTTCGTAGATTTGTTTCCATTCGGCAATGCGGCCCCAGTTTTCTCCATCTACAACAAGGTCTTCGCCGGTCACTACGCCCACTTTTTCAAAAGGCGTTTTTTCTTCAGCAAGGAAACGTTCGAAGGCTGCTTGTTGTTCTGTCGCCACCGAGACAACTACCCTGCTTTGTGCTTCACCAAACAACCATGCGTCTTTGCGGACGCCAGGATTCGACTGAATTTCAAAACCCAGGCCGTTTGGCATGGCGCTTTCGATGAGGTTGCTTAAAACGCCGCCATCCGAAACATCGTGTGCCGATGAAATGAGATTCCGACCAATTGCCTTTTTTACAACCGATTGGATGAAATATTCCTCTTCCAGGTCGAAATGCGGGCAGTTGCTGTATTCAACACCCACTACACCGCGCAGGTATTCGCTGCTTCCCAGGTCGTTTCGGCTCGTTCCGATGAGGTAAATACCATCCCCCTGCTTTTTAAAATCGAGCGTCATGATGCGTTCGAAATCATCGAGCAAGCCCAGCATTCCGATGGTGGGCGTTGGGTACACCGGGATCGTTTTTCCGTTTTGGGAATACTGGTTGTAAAAACTGACGTTGCCGCCGGTAACCGGTGTTTCAAATTTCCGGCAGGCGTCGCCCATGCCGCGAATGGCTTCGGCAAACTGGTAATATACTTCGGGGTTATAGGGATTGCCGAAATTCAGGCAGTTGGTAATCGCAACAGGTTCGCCTCCGGCGCATACGATGTTTCGGGCGGCTTCTGCAACCGCGATCATGCCGCCTTTGTGCGGGTCGGCATATACGTAGGCCGAGTTGCAGTCGGTGGTAAGCGCCAGCGCTTTACGGGTACCTTTTACATACACCACGGCAGCATCACTGTGGCGGTTGGTAGTCATGGTGCCTGTGCGCACCATTGAATCGTACTGCCGGGTGATCCAATTTTTCGAAGCGAGGTTGGGGGAATTCCAGAGTTTAAAAGCTGCTTCGCGGTAATTCGCTGGTTCCGGCGTTTGGCCGAGGTCAAATTTTGCGATTTCATCCAGGTAGTCGGGGCGGCGTTGTTCGCGCACATACACGGGCGCACCCCCACCCAGCACCAGGCTGTCGGCAGGCACTTCAGCTACCAGATGGCCTTCATAAAAATAGCGCAGGCGATCTTCGGCGATCGTTGTTCCAATATTTTCACAAGGCAAATCCCATTTGTCGAACACGGCTTTGATCTCTGCTTCGCGGCCGGGTTTCACCACAATCAGCATGCGTTCCTGGCTTTCGGAAAGCAGTATTTCCCAATCTTTCATATTTGCCTGGCGCACCGGCACTTTCGACAAGTCGATCTCCATACCACAGCCTGCTTTGGCCGACATTTCGGAGGTGGAGCAGGTGATACCGGCGGCGCCCATATCCTGCATGCCGATGATCGCATCGGTTGCTATGGCTTCGAGGGTGGCTTCCAGCAGCAATTTTTCCTGAAATGGGTCGCCGACCTGAACAGCCGGCAGGTCTTCATGGGAATCTTCCGAAAGGTCGGCTGATGCAAACGTGGCGCCGTGGATACCGTCTTTGCCGGTGGCTGAGCCTACGATAAATACCGGATTGCCTGGCCCGCCGGCAGTTGCGCTGACGGTTTTACCGGCTTCAACGATACCTGCCGACATGGCGTTGACGAGGATATCATGGTTATAACAAGGCATAAAATACACTTCACCGCCTACGGTAGGCACGCCGAAGCTATTGCCGTAATCGCCGATACCTTTTACCACGCCTGTAACGAGTTGTTTCATCCGCGGGTTGTCGAGTGAACCAAAGCGAAGGGAGTTAAGCGAAGCGATTGGCCGGGCGCCCATGGTGAAAATATCACGGTGAATACCACCCACGCCGGTTGCCGCGCCCTGATATGGCTCGATGGCAGAAGGGTGGTTGTGGCTTTCAATTTTAAAAGCGCAACCGAGTCCGCCGCCGATATCGACCAGGCCGGCATTTTCTTCGCCGGCGCCCACCAGCAATCGTTTACCGGTACGGGGAAGGGTTTTTAATTGCAGAATGCTGTTTTTATAGGAGCAGTGCTCACTCCACATCACCGAATAGATACTGAGTTCGGTGAAATTGGGGGTTCGGCCCAAAATGGTTTTGATTTTTTCAAATTCATCCGGGGTTAAGCCGAGCTTTTGGGCAGTTTGTACAGTAGACTCCATGTAAAGAGGTATGTGAAAGAAACTTGATGGCGCTTTGTGGCCGCAAAGGTAGCTAGTGTTGAGGAGAGCAAAAAAGAATTCTGGAAATGCTTATACATGTTCTGCAATCATAAAAATGAGTTGAAACCGGACATATCTTTGAGGCATGAGAAAAGCCTGCATTTTATACGTGGATGACGAACCTGAAAACCTGTTTTCTTTTCAGGCGGCGTTCAGGCGTTTTTTTGATGTATTGACTGCAGAAAATGCCGAGGATGCAATTAATTTGCTGGAAAAAGAGCCAATAGCTGTGCTTTTGTGTGATCAAAGAATGCCGGGGATAACAGGAGCTGAACTTTTGGCGTTGGCAAAAGATCGATGGCCAAAAGTGGTTCGGATACTCGTGACGGGCTACAGCGACATGTCGGTGGTGGTAGAGGCTATCAACAAGGGAAATACTTATTATTATGTCACCAAACCCTGGAACACGGAGGAGTTGAGGTTAATTCTTCAAAATGCCAAAGCCAAATGGCAACTTGAAACGGAATATGAAGCGCTCGTAGTTGAAAAACATCTTATCGAGAAAAAAGCGCTGGAAGCAGAAAAGGCTGCCATTGAAGCGCGATGGTCGGCATTACATGGCAAACTGCAACCCCATTTTTTGTTCAATGCCTTGAATACCATTCCACAATTGATTCGCGCTCATCCGGAGCAGGCTACTGCTTTTACCTTGGCGCTGGCCCGTTTGTTAAGACGCCTCATTGAGCAGCCTGAAACCCTGACCAACCTGCTCGCCGAAGAAGTGGCCATCGCGAAAGATTATCTGATGTTACAAGGTATCCGCTTCGAAGATAAACTCCAGGTGGAATGGGTGCTGCCAGATGAATTGCCTGCCCTGTTTATTCCACGCCTTTCCTTGCAACTGGTGATTGAAAACGCATTGAAACACAATGAAATCAGTCGTGAATACCCGTTGCATGTTCGGATAGAAATCAACCATGAAGCCGGAATTCTGACTGTTTCCAATCGGCACCAACCCCGCGAAATCGCGGAAGAAGGTCTGGGAATCGGCCTGAGCAATATCCGCAACCGTTATGCCATGCTCGGCGACAAGCAGGTGACCACAACGCTTGTGAACCACAATTTTTCCGTAACACTTCCCCTTTTACCGAAAGCAGCCCATGAGTGACGTCCGTGTGATTCTCCTGGAAGATGAACAATATGCCGCCGATGCATTAATTGAATTGCTGGCTCAAATACAGCCGAATATTCAGGTGCTGGCCGTGTTGGAAAGTGTCAGGCAAGCACTCGACTGGTTTCAGAAAAATCCGTCACCGGATTTGATTCTGGCCGACATTCAACTGGCTGACGGATTGAGCTTCCGTATTTTTGAACAAACCCAAATCCAGACGCCGGTCATTTTCACCACCGCCTTCGATGCTTACGCCATCAAAGCATTTCAGGTAAACAGCCTTCACTATCTCCTTAAACCTGTTGATGCCGCCGAACTGCGACAAGCGCTCCAAAAATTTGAAAAAAACCGCAGCCCACAGGCCCTTGCACCGGAATGGGGCCAGCTGGCGGCTTTTTTTAAACCTACTCCAAACTGGCGCTCCCGCTTTACCGTGCAACAGGGCGAGTCGCTTTTTTATATCGAAACTGCTGATATCGCGTATTTTGAAGGCGACGACCGCTACGTGGTGCTCACCACTCGTCAGGGCAAACGGCATATCATCGATTATTTGCTGCGCGACCTGGAAACCTTGCTCGATCCCAAACGTTTTTTCCGGATCAACCGGAGTTTTATCGTTCAAATTGACGCGATCGAAAGTATCACCCTGATGTCGAAAAGTCGGCTCACTTTGCGGTTAAAACCCGCCGCCAAACGCGAGGTGATTGTGAGTGCCGCCACCGCTTCCGAATTCAAAGCCTGGCTGGAAGCCTAACCGGAGCCAAAAACTCACTGCACCAAATTTCCAATTCACTACAAAATTTTCCGGATTCACTTCGTCGGCTGCTTGCTTGCCCGGCGCAGCACGCACATTTGTGCCATTCATTCACCATTGAAAACACATACCACCAACTATGATGAGCCACACCATGAAATCCATGAAAACCGTTTTTTTGATGTTGATCGCACTCAATATCGCATTTACATCTTGTCAAAAAGATCCTGCTGATCCGAATAACAACAACAACGACGACAGCTTCGTCGAGTTCAAAGTAGATGGTCAGGCATACCGGGTGGAAGGTGTTTTAGCTTATGGCACCGCGCTGAGCGATCAACTCGGAATTTACGCCGTTTACAACCCCGACAACAGCACCAAAAACGACGATCGATTGCTGTACATCCTTTTTGACAAAACCAAAGATACCGGCAACATCCTGCTCAAAGAGGAGGCCGACGACGATTTCGGCGTATGGATCGTGGGCGATGGCGCCACCGACGACAAAGAATTTTTCACCTACAATGAAACCGCCGGCGGCGTACTCCAACTCACCCAAAAGACGGAAGACGTGCTGGAAGGCACCTTTTCCTTTTCAGCTGCTACTTTTCATAACACCCATAAAGTGTACATCACCGACGGAAAGTTTAGTGTAAAAATGCGTTAGAAAAACCTTGTTAGGCGTAACCGGCAATCCTCGCAGGGAATATTGATCCGGTTGCGCCTGCGCAGGGGCTCCTTCATTCCATCATTTATTCAACCTACCCATATGAAACAATATCGCATCCATTGCCTGATGGCAACAATTTTCCTTTTGTCTTTTTTCTCCACTTCCGCCCAGTTTGGCAACCTTCAAACAAACCTGAAAAAGGGCCAGGATAAGGTGCAAAACAGCCTCAATAAAGGCAACAACGCTCCCCGCGCCAGCAATTCCACCCCGACTAACCCTACTACTCCGGCCGCTGCGGAAGGAAAAGACTACTACGTTTGCGCCGCCACCGGGAAAGGCAAACTCGGCACCAAAGACCAGCCTGCCAAAGATATTGCAGCCCTCGCCATGCAACTCCAGGCCGGCGACCGGGTGCATATCGCCGAAGGCGTTTATTCCAGCAAAATGGAACAAAGTACCGATGTGTTCGAAACGCCCATCAGCATCATCGGAGGGTACAGCGCCGATTTTTCAAAACGCGATCCCTGGGGCGCGCACCAAACCATTTTCAGCGGCACCAACGATATTACTAAAAGCCTTACCACCGAACGCATCGGCATCCTGACTGAAAAAGCCTTCAAAGACTGGGCCGGCGAGATCCTGATCGACGGCATTATCGTCGATAATGGCGCCCGAAATTTCTACCGCGACCCCGCAGAAACTCTCATCAGCCGCAAAGCCAGTCCTGAAATCGGGAAAAATGCTACACCCGACGCGCCGGGTATCAAGGTGCGTACCGGCGCCGGCACCCGGGTGGTGATCCAAAACTGCATCGTTACGAATGTGGCAGCCACCCAAGGCGCCATCGACGTGCAGGTGGGCAAAAATGGAACGGCTTTGATCAAAAACTGCCTGGTCGTGAACAATACCGGAGAAGGGATCAACTGTAAAAGTGCTCATCATGGCGCCGACGGGCTGCCCACTTACACCATTCAAAACTGTACCGTTTTGTTCTGTTGGAAACACGACGCCATTGCCACCTTCGGCGGCAACTGCCTGAAATTCGACACCGACCTTACCATCACTGCCGAAAACAACACCTTCGGATTTGGCGATTACGGCGGCGTCGATAACATCAAACAGTGCAAAAAGGTGACGCTTCGGAACAACCTGTTTGTGGGCCACAAAAAGTACGATTACCGCGAGTACAACACCAATATGTCGATTGGAGACCTGGAAGATTATGCGAATTTTATCAGCCCGCAATCGGGTGGCAATTATTCGGAAACCATCAACCTGGCACTCGACCGCACCTGGGCAGAGCGTTATTTTAACCGAAAAGAAATTTCGAGGGCGGAAGTGGATGCCTCGGCAAAAGTATCCAACAGCGGCGCCAATCAGTTGCGCGCCATGTTCGGGTTGCCATTGCAGGCTGGCTCGGTAGGCAAAGACGCAGAAATCTGGCTGCACCGGATCGCCCTGGAAAACGTGTTGAAAATCGGTCAAAAATCGTTTGCAAAAGGCGCGGGTTGTAATAAACCTTTGTAATAAAGTGTGCATATTGTTTTAATTTGCGCTGCCATCTCAAAACCGGCTGCCGAATGATGAAGGTTTTTTCTTTGCTCTTTTTTTGCCTTCTTGCCTGCTTTCGGGCAGGAGGGCAATCGGCATATACCGAACCTGATAGCTTGACCATTGCAGGCCAGTTCCAGCAATGGTTAAGAATAGAAATGGATCACCGACAACAGCCTGACCAGGTGATGCTCGACCGATATGCTTTTTTGGCAGCTCAAAAAAAATGGACCAATCTTGAAATGGCAATCAGCAGGGAACTGGGCGTGTTTTACCGTGAAACAGGCCAACCCGATGCTGCCCAATTTTGGTTTCACCGTTTTTTTAACCTCACTTCCGAAAAAGGAGATTCGCTCGGCATCGCCCTTGCGTTAGCCCACCTGGGGAACAATTGTATGGCGCAAGGCGACCATAAAAACGCACTGGAATACAACCTTACCGCCCTGGGTATTCGATTGCGGCACCAGGGAAAAGAAGAGCCTGTACGGATCGCCAATTCCTATATGTTCGCCGGAGTTTCTTTGGTGCGCATGAAACGGTACGAAGAAGCAGCAGCCTTTTACCAAAAGTCGCTGGATATCAGGCTGAAACAGACCGACTCCACCGGATATGCCCTGCTTCTGGCAAATATGGGTGGACTGGAATTGATGCGTGGGAATTTTGCAGTGGGACAGCGGTACTACGATTACAGTTTTAACTTCAGAAATGAAAGGCGGTCGTTATGCAACCGCGCCACCTTTTACCTCGATCGGGGCGAAGCTTTGGTGCAGGCCGGCAAATCCGAGCAAGCGTTGATTTTATTGGATAGTTGCCTGATGATGTTCGATTCTTGCCATCGGCCGAGAAAACACGCCGATGCGTTGTTCGAAAAAGGGAAAATTCTGTTAGCCAAAGGGAAATTTACAGAGGCGGAACCCTGTTTGATGAAAGCAGTGGGTATCCTCAAAAAGCGCGCTGTGTACCAGCAAATCGCCGATATTTACCTGTGTTTGTTCCAACATTCGCTGCAAAACAAACAGACGGATCGCGCAGCATCCTACTTCAATCAATACGAAACGTTCAAAGATTCGATGATCATTCGAAGAAACGAACGTTCCCTTTCGCGCCTTCAAATCCAGCAGGAATTGGTCGTGAAAAATGCAGCCATAGATTCGCTCAACCGACAAAATGAAGCCCGCACGCGCCAGCGCAACCTGCTCCTGATCGGATTGGCTGCAGCTGCCCTGATTCTTGCAATGGCTTACGCTTTGAACAGGGCGCGCAAACGTGCATACGAGCGAATGCGGCAACAAAAACGCGCTGCCGAACAATTGCTCGCTGAAAAAGAACAGTTGCTGCAGGATTTGCATGCGGCGCAAAAACAGTTGATTCAACAGGAAAAAATGGCGGCCTTGGGCCAATTGACTGCCGGTATCGCCCATGAACTGAACAATCCCCTGAATTTTATTATCAACAATGCCGAAACGCTTCGCCTGGATTACGAAGAACAAAAAGGCAATTTGACAGCGTCCGAAAAATCAAGCCTTGATCAGGAAATTACACAGCTTATTTCCGGCATCGAACGCGGGGGCCAACGTATGAAAAATATTGTGCAGGAATTGAGCCTGTTCAGCCGAAATGAAATCGGAGAAATGGAGCCTGTTCACCTGTCGGTTATTCTGGATGAGGCCATTCATTTATTACAAATTCGCGGCTCTAAACCATGGGCCGTTCGCCAAACTCTTCCCGACCCCTTGCCTGAAATGCATGGTTATTCAGGCAAATTGGTTCAGTTGTTTTCTAACCTGATCTCCAATGCTTTCGACGCGCTGGAGAGCCGGTGGGGAGAAAATACCGAACAGGGTTTGCTCCAAATTGACGTAAAAAATAACCAGGAACACCTGCGCATCACCTTCCGCGACAATGGCGCAGGTATGACCGAAGAGGCCGCCAGCAAACTGTTCGACCCATTCTATACTACCAAGCCAGTGGGGAAAGGCACCGGTTTGGGCCTTTCCATTGGTTTTGCCATTGCTAAAGCCCACCGCGGACACATCGAGGTGGAAAGCACCCTTGGAACCGGCACTTCCATGACGGTCGTTTTGCCCAAAGGGTAAGCTGTCGGCATTTTTTGTGAATAAATTTTTCCTTACACCCAACCTCAATCAGACTGTGTGCGTGTTATGTGAAAAATTTTCCAAACATGATCAAACGATTCAACTACCTGCTCTTCGCAACGTTATGGTTGCTCTCCACCCCACTTCAAGCCCAACAATTTTTCTTCTCCAGCGAACAACCCGGCGTATGCGGCGGCGCTGACGGCATTATCACCATCGTTCCCACCCGCGGCGTTCCGCCGTTTACCTACCAGTGGAGCAATGGAGAAACCAGTATCAGTATTCGAAATATTCCTAAAGGCGTGTATGAGGCTACCCTGACCGATGCCACCGGAGCCACCGTTGCGCACACATTTTATTTGAACAGCGAAGCACTCGATCTGCGTAAAACAGCCTCCCTGCCTGCCGGCGGTTGCAACGTCAATTCCGGCGCGCTAAGCATTGAGGTGATCGGTGGCATCGCTCCTTACAACATCGCATGGAGCAATGGCCAAACAGGCGCTTCCATTCAAAACCTGGCTGCCGGCGATTATAACGTAACGATCACCGATGCAGCAGGCTGTTCTGCTCAAAGCGTATTTACGGTAAATAGTATTACCCCGGGATCTTATTACCCTTCCGCCGACATAACGGTGATTGAAAAACCCAATTGCGCAGTTCCAACAGCCGGCGAACTAAAAGCGCAGATGTTTTACAGCGGTTACCCTCCGTACACCTACCAGTGGTCGAACGGAGCAAACACCCAACATATCGACAACCTTGCCGAAGGCGCCTACAGTGTAACGATCACCGATGCCCTCGGTTGTTCCTCAGTCTACGAAGATTTTACCTTGAACAAAAAACTGATCGGCACAGGGAATGTGGTTTGCGACGGCAGCACCACCGGTACGGCAACCGCCCAATTGGTGAACGGAACAGCTCCTGTAACCTACCTATGGAGTAACGGCCAAACAGGGCCAAGCCTGAACAACCTGGCGAATGGAACCTATTTTGTGACAGCCACCGACGCCAATGGATGCTCTGCCACCGAACCCGTAACCGTACGTATTCCTTACCTGACGTTTAACGATTATTCTCAAAAATGTTTCAGCGGCAACGAGGGCCAGGGTTATGTATGGGTGAACTACGACCAAGGCTTAACTTTCCAATGGGATAATGGCGTGAATACATTTTGGAACAGTTCGCTGAGCGCCGGTCAACACAGCGTAACCGTAACAACCGAACTCGGTTGCACCCTCACCGGACAAATGCAAATCGCGCCGCCGATCGCGCCGCCAATCACCATCGCCACTACCACCACGGCAGCCGATTGTTCACAGTCCCTCAGCGGCGGTATCAACGTCACCATCAACGGCGGGCTTCAGCCATACAATTTTTACGCCTATGGCCCCGGCGGCACAATCGCCGACGACCCATCGGATCTTCAGCAGGTTCAAGGTGGTACATATTACTTGTACGTTTCTTCTTTAAGCGCTTATTGCAATACCAGTGTAGAAGTGACGGTGCCTGATCAAAGCGGATTCGAACCTGAAATTCTGTCGAATTACCAGGTAGATTGCAGCACCGGTTTTGGGTCGGCTGCCATCATCAACGCGGATGTACCCAATGTGCAGTACCAGTGGTCGCACGGCGCTACAGATCCGGCATTGTTCAACCTGACCGACGGCTGTTACAGCGTGACCGTATCGGCAGGCGGTTCGTGCCTTCGGTATTTTAACCTTTGTTTCGTAAAAGATTCTTTGGAAACCGACCCGTGTTTTGCCAAAGCATCCGGCAGGTTGATCAACGACCAGGGCGCAGCAGGCTGCGCCGGCACATCAGGAATTCCATATCAGGTTATTCAAGCCATGCCTTCCGGCGCGTATTATTTTACGGATGAAAACGGAGATTATACCGTTGGCCTCGGCTTTGGTATGAACGACCTCACGCCAGCCCAATACAACCAGGCAGATATTGCCTGCCCGCCGGGCGCCACGCACCAGGTAAACGCCACTTCCGGGGTACAAATATCCGGGCTCGATTTTCACTACCTCAGCAACAGTTCCATCGATCACCGCGTTCGACAGCGGCCTCTGAGAACGGCGCAACCAGGTTATCCTTATTCGCTCCGACTGGAGGTTTGCAACGACGGCGCTTCGGTAAACCCCGGTACGCTCGACATTGAATTCGCCAATTTATTCGGTGCGGCAACGGGTAATTTTTTCGCCCAGCATCCGGGCGCGCTACTGTTGGATAACGAAACTTCAGGTGCGCCGAACAACCATGCTACGTTCAGTTTTCCAGGTGTTGACCAAGGGGCTTGCGAGTTGTTGCAACTGGATTTACTCACACCGACGACGGCAGCTTTGGGTTCGGAATATGAAATTAATGCCTGGGTGTCGCCCAATGCAGGCGACCCCACCCCGGCTAATAACCGTTCGGAACAACACAGTTCCGTCACCGGCGCGTTCGACCCCAACGCTGTGTATGCCTATCCGGCCAGAAACGGCAACCCAAAAGACGGCGGAGAAATCATCCGGTATCAGGATAATACCATAGTCTATCAGATATTTTTCCAAAATACGGGAACGGCTCCGGCCGATTTGGTTGTGGTGCGCGACACCCTCGATGAACAGCTCAACCTGGCTTCTATAAGGAACATTACTTCGTCGCACCACATGAAAATTACAACCAACCAGGAAGGCAAGGAGTTGGTTTTCCGCTTTGAAAACATCGCCCTTCCCGATTCAACCAGCGATTACGCCGGCAGTATTGGCTCTATTCAATATGAAATTGACTTGAAACCAGGCGTTGCACTCGGAACTGAAATTAAAAAACAAGCGGCCATTTATTTCGATTTCAATACACCCGTCATTACCAATCAAAACGTGCTGGAAGTGGTGAATTCAAGCAAGGTGGCTCAGCTTTTACCCGGCAATCAAATCATCTTGTTTCCGAATCCCGCCGGCGCATTTGTCGGTTTTTATTCGGACGGAACCTCGGATGTTAAGGTGTTCGACAGCTTCGGACGCCTGATGCATACCGGTCAGTTTGAAAACGGCCTGCAACAAATTTCCTCCATCGACTGGCCAAGCGGCGTTTATTTTGTGCAAATGGAAACGCAAGGAACATTGAAAACCGGCAAAGTGGTTGTTCAACACTAATTCAGTGTGGGTGTGAAGTGTGGGTGTGAGAACTTCTTGCTCGCCTACAGCTCGCACCCACCTTCCAATATTTAGTATCCAACTTTCAATATCCAGCATCCAGTTTACACTTCTTCCCGAAGCACTTCCAATGGGGGCTTACGCACTACGTCGCGGCTGTTGAGCAAACCAATGATGACCGTCAAGGCTGTGATGATCAGGAAGGTCAGGATCAGCGGTTGCCAACCGATTTCGAAAGGTATTTTAAATGAAAACTTTGCCAGTGCCCAGGCGCCTGCAACCGAGAGACCGATGCCGGCCAGGCAGGCCAAAGCGCCCAGCAAAAAATATTCGATGGCATTGATCTGGAGTATCTGACGGCGGCTCGCGCCTAATGTGCGCAGGAGTACGCTCTCGCGGATGCGCGCGTACTTGCTTTGGTAAATCGACGAGATCAGCACCAGCAAGCCCGTCAGGATGCTGAACAAGGCCATGAAACGAATGACGAACGACACTTTTCGCAGTACTTCATCGACGGAGCGCAAAATCTGCGTCAGGTCGATGGCCGAAACGCTGGGGAAGCGGCGAACGAGCTCGCTCTGAAAACGGGCCGACTGCTCTGCGTCTTTTACCTTCGTTACCACCACATGGAATTGGGGTGCGCGTTCCAGTACGCCTTTGGGGAATACCACCAGGAAGTTCGTTTGTACGCGGTTGAAATCAACTTTTCGAACGCTGCCGACTTCGCATTCGATCACCGTGCCTTGCACATTGAACGCAATTTTACTGCCTATCTTCGCCTTCATCGAGCGTTGCAAGCCATCGGAAATAGAAACTTTGATGGGTTGTCCGGGTTCTTGTTGCCCTACCCAGGCGCCTTCCAAAATACTTTCGGTATCAATCAGGGTATCGCGGAATGTAACGCGGTACTCCCGATCCCATACCCAGCGGGAAATGCGGTCGTCGTCGTCACGTGGCGGGCCTTGTCTGCGCCGCCCTTCGCCTTCTTCACCTGGGAGGGTGTCGGTATCCGGATGGGCTGCTTCGTATTGAGCTTTGGTGACACCGTCGATTGATTCGATGCGGGTAGTTACCACCGGCACCTGTTGCAACAGCGGCATACCCGAGGTTTTTACCAACTCGGCTACCTGATCTTTGTCGTTGGCTTGAATATCGAACAGCACCATGTTGGGCTGGGATCCGCTGCCGGAGAATTCCACCTGTTTCAGAATCAGACTTTGGATCAAAAACAACGTGGACAGCAACATGGTGCCCAGGCCAATGGTTACCACCAGCAACACCGTCTGGTTTTCCGGACGGAACAGGTTGGCAATACCCTGGCGCACCGCATAACTCCATTTTTTTGGGAAAAAGCGTCGCAACAAAAAGGTAAGCAGCCAGGCAATACCCCAAAGCACGATAAACGCCACCGCAATGCCGCCGATGAAAAACAACGTTTCTTCCCAATCGCGGATCAGCCAATAAGTGAATCCGTAAATGGCAGAAAATATCAAGGAGTACACCAGCCAGCGCAGCGGCCGGCCGGAAGGTTCTTCATCGCCGAATGAAGCCCGCAGGGTGCGCAGCGGAGAGGTTTTCAGGATGCCTGAGAGCGGCAACAACGCAAAGAGCACAGCCACCAGCAAGCCCATCGCAACGCCCTGCCCAACGGCCAGCCAGGAAATGTCGCTGCTCACATTGTCGATTGGCAGCAAGTCTTTCAATACCCAGGGCAGCAGTTTTTGAATCAGAGCGCCGGAAACAGCGCCGGTGAGCGCGCCGAACAAGCCGATACCTGCTACTTGTACCAGGTACACATAAAAAGCTTTGCGCCCACTGGCGCCTAAGCACCTTAAAATGGCGACAGTAGGTAGCTTGTCTTTGATGTAAATATGGACGGCGCCGGCTACACCGATGCATCCGAGCAGCAGCGCGATAAAACCTACGAGGTTGAGGAAGGTGCCAAAATTTCCGAATGCGTTGCCGATGCCCCTTTTTCTGGATTCCACCGTATCCCAATCGAGATTAGCTTTTTCGAATTGTTGTTTGTAGGGTTTCAACCGTTTTTCAGGATCGAACCCTTCCGGTAATTTATAGTAGTATTGATAATCGACCCGGCTTCCGAACTGCACAAGTCCGGTGCTGTCGAGCCATTGTGCAGGAATGAATACCACCGGAGCGATGCTCGAAGCGATGCCCGCGCGCCCGGGCGAGGAAAGCAAATCGCCCTCCACGATGAATGTGACGTCGCCGATCTGGATGCTGTCGCCGGGCTGGATGCCGAATTGGAGCATCAGGGCATGATCAACCAGCGCCGCTTTTTTGGATCGGAAAGTCAGCCAGGATTGTTCCGGTTGGCTTTTCCATTTACCGTAAAAAGGGTAGTTGCCTTCAAGGGATCGGATCAGAGAAAGCCGGGTACCGCCGTTTTTGGGGAAGCGGATCATGCTCATAAAATTGAGCACCGTGGCTTTTTCAGAACCCGCGGTATCCACCTTTGAGAGCAGCGAATCAGGCGCCGGTTGGTTGGCATCGATGAGCAGATCTGCGCCGAGCAGCGTCTTTGCTTCTCTGTCGATATCGCCCATGAGGTTGACGGAGAAAGAGCGCACGGCCGTCAGGGCGGCGATGCCGACAGTGATGGCGGAGATAAATAGCAGTAAGCGGGCGCGGTTGCGGCGCGAATCGCGCCAGGCCATGTTCAGGATAAAACGCATAGGTGGTATTGAACAGGCAAAGAAAAGAAGGGTTGTGCGGATGCGCGGGAATTCGGACGAAAGGAGGTTAAATTTCTACTAAAGTGTGGGGCTATTTTGATTTCCGATATCCGATTTGTTTCGATTTACGATTTTCGAATGGATTTATGATGTGAGATTTAAGGTTCATTCATCTACCCGCACTACCCAAACATGTTTTCCGCTTGCTTCGGCGCTTTCCGGCAAGGATAGTTCAACGCCTGATGCGGCAGGTTTCCAGCTCACTTTTTCTTTGCTTCCGAGCAGGCTCAACCGGGCTTTCGGGCCGGGTTTGATTTTAGTGAGCAATACTTTTCCCTTCGGAAAATCGAAGAAAAAGACAAACTGTGTTTTCCCGTCTTTGCTTTCGGTAAAACGGATGCGCTCGCCATCTTGGAATGTTTCATACTTGCGGGTTCCGTAAATGGCCTCGCCGTTGGTTTTCATCCAGGCGCCCAGGTCGCGCAGGCGCTCGTACGCGACGGGGTCAAATTCGCCGCTGGGGCTTGGCCCGATGTTCAGCAGGAAATTGCCGCCTTTACTTACGATATCTACCAGTTTTTCAATGAGCTCGTCGGTGGGTTTGTATTTGTCGTTGGGTACATAGCTCCAACTTCCGGCCATGGTCATGCAGGTTTCCCAAGGGTAGGGCAAGCCGGTTTCAGGGATATGTTGTTCGGGAGTCAGGTAGTTTTGATAGGGCCCCGGCACGGCGCGGTCGACCACGATCAGACCGGGTTGTTTGGCACGCGCTTTTTGCACGATTTCACCCATACGAACATCCTGGCTTTGCGGGTTTCTGGCCCAGCGACTGCCTTCGTACACATCGAACATTTCCGATTTGAGTTCTGCTTCGGTTTTGGTACGCACCCAGCCGCCGTCGAGCCAAAGGATATCCATTTTGCCGTAATCGCTCATCAGTTCGTCAATTTGGGCGTGTGTGAACTGGACGTATTTTTCCCATTGTTCGGGGTATTTGGCGATGGAATAGTTGCAATTGCGATCG
>JAEUUR010000544.1 GCA_016787465.1 Saprospiraceae bacterium
GGCACCGTTGTTCAGTACAGCCATGTAGTACCAGCCGGCCAATCCCGCTGGACATTACTGGACGGCACGGCTACTACAGCCGCTTCATTAACTGCCGACGGCAAAATTTACGGACCAACGCTTCCAAAATGGTATGGCGGCTGGGACAACACCTTCACGTACGACAACTTTGATTTGAACGTTCAGGTTAACTTCGCAGGCGGCAACTACCTCTACAATGGTTCACAAGCCGGTTTGCGCGACCAACGTTTCTGGAACAACCATGTGGACGTATTGGATCGCTGGACAGAAACCAACACCGACGGTTCTATTCCACGGGTTGTATTTGGCGACAACATTTCCAACGGTTCAGCGCTTCCGATCTCTGAAAACGTGCAAAAAGGCGACTTTTTCCGTGTTCGTAACATCACTTTGGGCTACCGTTTGCCACAAACTGTGTTGAACCGCATTAAGATTTCTTCTTTGCGTGTATATGCAAATGTCAACAATGCATTCCTGTTTACACAATACGAAGGTACCGATCCTGAAGTTTCAACAAACGGTAACTCTAACCAAACGCCAGGCGTTGACCGGAATAGCGTACCAATGGCTCAAACATTCCTTGTTGGTGTAAACCTCGGTTTCTAAACAATGATCACTTTGAGTTTAAATCATTTCTAACTTCTATAACATGAAAAATATCATGATTCTTCATAAAAAAATTGTCGTTCTGCTGATCGTAGCAGGGGCATTTATGTTGCCTACCGGCTGCAGAAAGGAATTGCTGGATCAGGCGCCGGTAAACAACTTGTCCGACAAAACTATTTTTGCAACGCCCGACAGGTTTTTGAGCCTGATCAACGGCATCTATGACCAGGTAAAAAGCGGACAACACTACGGAGGTCGCTTCATTGTATATGGCGACATTCGCGCAGAAGAGTTCCTGAATGAAACCGGAAACGGTGTTACAGGCCTTCAAACCTGGAATCACACGGTGATCGAATCCTCTAACGAAGTCAACAACCTGTGGAATGCTTGCTACACAGCCATCAACAGTTGCAACATTTTCATCGAAGGCGCCGACATCAACCGTGCCGTGGTGAACAATGATGCATTGGTAAATCAGTACATCGCAGAGGCTAAATTCGTTCGCGCGTTGTGTTACCACACTTTGCTTCGCATGTATGCTCAACCTTATGCCGTCAACAATGGTGGTTCATTGGGCGTTCCGCTTCGTATCCGCGCTGAAGTTGGCCCAGGCAACAACGACCTTGCCCGCTCTAGCGTTGCCGAAGTAACCGCACAGATCCTCGACGATTTGAATAGTGCTGAAGCCAACCTTGCAGCTACTAACGGCTCCGGTTTGTTGAACGTAACCCGCGCACACAAAAATGCTGCTATCGCTTTGAAAGTACGGGTGTACATGGGTATGCAACAATACGGCAATGCCATTTCCGAAGCCAACAAGATCGTTCCAACTGCCGCTCCGTTCAAAGCCGCTTCAGGCGTTGCACACGAACTGCAGGCAAACGTGAAAAACGTGTTCACCACGCCTTACACAACTACGGAAAGTATCTTCTCTATGCCGTTTACGACCAACGACCTACCAGGCGTTCAGAATGGATTGGGCAGCTACTACAACCCAGGCCCACGCGGTATTGGTGATTTCTCTTTGAACCCGGCAGGCATCATCGGCGACTCAGTGGCATTCCCTGGCAACGATGCGCGCCGTCAGTTCGTACTGATGCACACCAACAACAAACCATACCTGAACAAATTCCCGACTGGCCCGGAACACCTCGATTACGCTCCCGTGTTGCGTTATGCTGAAGTACTGTTGAGCCTGGCCGAAGCTGAAGCACGTGCCAACGGCGTAAGCCAACGCTCAGTTGATCTGCTCAATGCGATCCGCATTCGTTCCAATGCTTCCGCTACTCCATACACTACAGCGGATTTTGCTGATGGAAATGCGCTGGCGAACATCATTTTGAAAGAACGTCGTGTAGAATTGTTGGGTGAAGGTTTCCGCGCTTTCGACTTGCAACGCCTGGTTGCCGACATTCCTGGCAAAGCAAACGTAGCATCGGTTCTGACAAGCGTTTCTGAATACATCTGGCCTATTCCATCCGGTGAAATTGCCGTGAACAAAGCCTGTGTTCAAAACCCATAATTGACGCTGATACCGTTCCAAAATGGAACAGATTTTCAAGCCGTCTCCGGGATTCCGGAGGCGGCTTGTTATTTGTTATTGTATAGTAAATACGTACTAGTATTGTTAAGTTGGCAAGTTTTTTGCAAATTTTAAAAAAATCGAAAAAGCTATAAATTTTGCTATTTTTGCACTAGCGAATGAATTGCTTCGACCGATTTTCCCCAATTTAATCAAATCCTCCCCCCGCCGTAGGTTAGTATTAACTTTCTATTTAGTTACTAATCTGCATTCTTCTCGTCCTTCTCTTGGAATTTATTTTTCGCAATCCGAAAGATTCCCGCTGAAGCATTCACCTTAAATCTAGGACGACTACATGTTGCCAATTGAAAAACAACTCTACGGAATTAGTACGCCAAGTGTATTTCGCTTCTTTTTGTTACTAACACTATGGTCAGCGGCATTGCTTACTTCCCAAAGCGGCAATGCGCAAACGTACATCTATGATTCAAAAATCATTGCTTCCAACAACCCATTTGGAGGCCTTCCCGCAGGTACGGATACCATCGTCATCCGCGATACCTTCGAGATCAACACCAATTACGAACCTATCCTGAACGGAAATCCTTTCGAAGGCATTTTGCTGGTTGAAGGCGGCGTGTTGTACTGGAGCTCCAATGTTTATTTAAAACTTGGAAGTAACGCCAGAATTTTCCTGTTCAACGGCGGGCACCTTTACCCTGGCACAAATACCGACATTGGGTGCAACCCGGCTAAAACAATCTGGTTCGATGCATTTAAACTTGCCAGTTGCAGTGGTATCAATGCTTTGCATGCTTTTTCGGATGTAAATGCCGCAGGCTGCTTCGACGGCACCGGCATCTGTTGTGATGCTGCGATTACTGTTGCTGAAGATTCCGGCAAACCCAACGACCGTACCCTCTGCGCTCCCGGCGACTCCGTCGAACTTTCTGTAATCGGGAGCGGGAACATCGATTACAATTATACCTGGATGCCGAATTTAGGGCCAGGTAACGGCCCGTTCAAAGTGGCTCAATATTCAAACACAACCTATTCGATCAGCATTACGGCGATCTTCGACCCGTTTGGAGCCGCCCCACCCTATCTGCTGACCTGCGGAGCCTCAGCCACCGTTAAAATCAACCCACAAATTACCCTCATCGCAAACACCACACCAGTGCCTTGCGCCAGTGCTGCAGTCGGCGCCGTCAACCTAACCGTTAGCGGAGGGACAGCGCCGTACAAATACCTGTGGTCGAACGGTGCAACCACCGAAGATCTCAGCGGACTTACAGCCGGCGCCTACCACGTTACAGTAACCGATGCCAAAGGATGCACCCAGGTAAAAACAGCCACCGTAGCGACCTTTGATAACACCCCACCTGTTATCAGCTGCCCTGCCAGCGCCTCTGGCGTTGCCATTGCCAATCAATGTACCACAACGATTCCCGGTATTGATGCCGTATTCAGCGACAACTGCCCGGCAGCACAACTTACTTATCAAATATCAGGCGCTTCCACTGCAGATGGAGCCGGGCAACTGTCCAATAGTTTCCCATTTCAGGTGGGTGTCAATAACGTGACCTATCGGGTGAGCGATGGAACCAACCAGGTTT
>JAEUUR010000603.1 GCA_016787465.1 Saprospiraceae bacterium
CGACTTCATCGAGCGAAGCGAAGTTACCCACGATGCTGTCTTGAACGATGGAGCGGTGGATGAAGGCGTTATCTCCAATCGTCACGTGCGGGCCGATGATGCTGTTGCTGATGTTGCAATTGCGGCCTACAGCAACCGGAGGTAAAAAAATGGTGTTTTCAAACTCCGGCAGGGCGCTCAAGCCGTTTGGTTGGCGAAATTGTTGATCCAGCAACATCGCATTGGTTTCGAGCAGCACCTCCTTTCGGCCGCAATCGAACCAGTTGCTCACAGGCAAGGTCTGAAAAACAATTCCCTGATCGATCATATACTGTAAGGCATCGGTAAGCTGGTATTCTCCCACCGTACGCACATCTTTGCTCATCAAATGATCGATGGCATTCAACAAGGCACCTACTTCCTTGATTTTGTAAAGCCCGACAATGGCCATGTTCGACTTCGGAATACGAGGTTTTTCCACCACACGCGTTACCCGGCCGGTTTCATCAAATTCTGCCACGCCGAATTCGCGCGGGTCGGTCACTTTTTTGATTCCAATACATGAATTGGGACAGGCTAGCATTTGGGCGAGGTCGACCTCAAAAATCGTGTCGCCAAAAGCGATGAATATCTCGTCTTCATCTTTAATCGACTCCCGGGTGGTTACGATGGCATGGGCGGAGCCTTCTCGGTGTTCCTGATAAACAAACTCGACATTTAAATCCGGGTAGGTATCCTCGATGAAATCCCGGATTTTTTCTCCGAGATATCCAATGACAAAAACGAAGTTGTTTAATCCTGCATCGCGCAGTTTATCTACGATAAAACAAATAATAGGCTTGCCGGCAACCGGCATCAACGGCTTGGGTTGGGTGTATGTGTGCGGGCGGAGGCGCATACCGGCTCCTGCGACGGGGATAATTACTTTCATGGCGCGAGGCAAAGATAACAGATGTTCTGGATACTGGATACTGGATACTAGATGCTGGATGCTGGATACAGGTAGCACGGGCTTCAGCCCGTCCTGTAAGGAGGCCTTCAGGCCGCATTCATTGCCGTAAATAAATCCATCCTATACATGGCGCTGTTTGTTTTTTACAAGGAGTATCAAAAAACGCTTGTAACTCATGTCACTCTTTGTAATAGAACAGAATGCAAGGATTCGGCATAAAAAAAGCCCGAACCTCGGCGATTAACCAAAGTTCGGGATAAGATACAATTTTATTCGATGTGCTCTGGAGCTACATCCCTTAATGATTTCAATGTAGCACTTAACGGCGGCCTGAAGGCCACCTAACAGGACGGGCTAAAGCCCGTGCTACCTACTGCTAGTTCATGATAATCTTCTGTGTTACGAAGCCTTCTTTGAACTGAACACGGGCGAAGTAGATGCCTGCCGCGAGGTTACCGCGTTTTACTTCAAACTGGGTGTTGTTCACGTTCATGTAACGAGCGCATACGCGGCCTGCTACGTCAACGATTTCGATGTTTTGCATTTCGTAACGAGCGTCTGATTTCAGGATAAAGTCGCCCATAGTTGGGTTAGGTACAGCTGCCATGCCTACTTGTGAAGTCGACAATTCTGTGGTTTTTATAGTTTTACAATCCGGGCTCAAACCGAGAACGGCACAAGCGCGCGGTGCGAAATAACGCATAATGGTATCGATGTAAGCATCGTGGGTAGCGGCAAACGTTTCGCAGTTCGGGCTGGTACCTAAGTTATACGGATTTGCATTTGCAGAGAAAGCCCAGGGGCTGGAGTCGTTTCCGAGGAATGGATAGAATGCGTCCAAGCCACCGTTGATTGATTCTGCATGCAGAGAGAGTTGATCGCTGAAATTCGCATTAACGATGGCACTCTGTACACCGTATGCTGTAAAATATTCCTGTGCGGTGCAACTTCCGCTTACTTCTACCACCGGAAGGTTGAGTGGTGGCGGAACCAATACGATACCTGTGCCACAAGGAGCGAACGGATCGGTCGGATTGTGGTAGGAAATCATTGGCACGTCATTTTCATCGATCCAGCTGGTATCGCCCAAAGCGCCGCCGAGGTTAACGGCCAAGGCAAAATCAGAACTGTAACCAACGTGGTTCGGATAGCAAAGCGTATCGCCGGTTGGATAAGGCAATCCAGGAATTCCTGGGTTAAAACCAACTTTTGTGCCATCCAGGTCGCCGCTGAGCAGTTCAATTACCATTGGGCCTTGTGGCGTCAAAAATTTAGGGATGTATGTATCCGTGATCGTGTCGAGTGTAGCGGATGCGAGGGAAATATAACCGCCGGCACCAATGCCCCAAAGGGTGATCTTTTCCGTATCAATTTTGTAGGTGCTTGCTTCTTTTCTGAAGAAACGGATACAAGTACGGGAGTCCTGTACGCCACGGTAAGCCGCATTGATCAGGGTGTACACACGTTCGGTTTGCGTACTTGCGATAGGATTCCAGCCGAGGCGGTAGTCAGCACAAGCGACAACATAACCCATTTTAGCCAGGCGGGTAGCCATTTCCACATCAGAGGCATCGAACCGGGTGCCTGTGCAGCCACCATTAACTTGTGGTGGCAGGAAGTTGCCGGTATGCATCATGATAATTAACGGACGAGCCGTTTCTGTATCGCCTTCCGGTTCGTAAATATTGCAACGAATCTGTTCCGGAATCGCCTGGCCCACGCCATTTGGCGGAGGAGCAAGGTAAAGAACGGTGGCATTTACGGCATAAGTCACGTTGGCCGTTACTGTGACAGAGGAAAATACCTCATCGAAATAACGCCGGTTTTGCGCGCTGGCCGATACAGCACTCGCGAAGGTGAAAAGCAGGAGTAATTTAATTTGCTTCATGATAAAAGTGGTTGGTTTATAATTTTTAAAGTCGTGGACATCTATTTTTTCACAAAATCGTACACAATTGCTGCATAGGCCATCGTGCCGATTCTGGGACCGCCGTAGGTTTGCGAAACCTGGTTGTTCAGGATGTTGGATGCGCCGATTTTTACCGTCGTATGAATTTTGTCAAACGTAGCATTCACTTGCGCATCGAGCATATCGTATGTTGGAATTTCACCTGTGAATTGTGGAGAGCCTTCAAAAGTAAAGCCTTGTATCCATTTGTACGTTATATTGAATCCGGTTTTTTTCAATTTGGCAAAACCTAGGTTGATCGGAACGTCTCTGCCTGAAAGACTGATGTTGTATTTGTGTTCTGGTGTATTGAATGCGGGAATAATCGGATCGTCGGCAAAAGTTTTGTTCAATTTGTTCCAGGAATAGTTGCCGGCGATCATGTAATAGTCGGCGAAGTAGTAATTCATACCCACTGCCAAACCCTGCGTCGTCACTTCATTGGTGGAGTTGGCGGCAACGCGGTACACCCGCGTATTGATCGGGAATCCGGTTTGCGAATCAAAATCAGAATAGATTCCGATGTTGTATCCGATAAAATCATTGTAGAAACTGTAATAATAACCGGCATCTACGTATACCTTTTCAAACAAGGTGGTACGGTATCCCACTTCAAAGGTTTTCACTTTTTCAGGTTGAATGGCCGGGGCATCGAAGCGCACCAAATCGGAACGGTCGTCGAGGTATTTACGGAACGATTCCACTGTAATCAGATCATAAAAGCCATCCAGGTTGCCCAACAAGGTAGCACGGCCCACGTTCAGGTTCAGGTATTGGTCGGTGAGTGTTGGGTTGCGCACGGCCGAAGAAAAAGACAACCGCAGGTAGTTGTTCTGTTTCGGTTTCCAAACCAGCGAAGCTGCCGGCGTCGACACCCAGTTGAAGTTCTGGTTTTTATCCACCCGCGCCGAAACATTGGCAATCAGGCGATCATCAAGAAACTTCTTTTCTATGCCGCCGTAAATACCGAACTCGAAATTGCGAATCGGTTCTGTGCCCGCCGTATCTTTAAAAATGGTGCCTTCTGAACGCGGCGTATACAAACGACCGGAGGCGCCCAAACGAATTTCATCGGTCCATTTTGGATTGAACCGATATTCTCCATGCACATGGTACAAAGCAGATTTATCAAAAAACCGGGTGCCACCTTCTGTGGATTTCAGGGAAGTGATCCGGTCGAACTCCTTCTGAAAGGCTTCGGTACCGGGTACTAAAAAGTCGCGCGTTTCGTCCTCCTGAGGGTCGGCCAGGTTGGCAAGGCCTTCCACCAGTTGGTGCCATGCCGTCAGGGAATCCTGGTTGGCTGCCAACCATTGTTCGCATGGGGTATAGTCAACCGTCACGAATGGAAACTCCGGAATGAAGTTCACGATCGGATCGGGATAACCTTGTGCGCGCATGACGGGGTAAATTTCATCCCCCCAAATCTTGTTATAGTTTTTCGACCAGGTTTCATCCGATTTGGCATACGATTGAAGCCTTAATGCTGTAAAATAGGGGTCGAAAGAACGGCCAGCGTCTTCGTGGGTGGCGTAAGCCCGGATAAAATATTTGTCTTTTTTGCGGAATTCCAGGCGGTTCTGGAAAAACTTGATACCGCGCAAACTAAAGCGGTTATCGCCCTGGTACACGGTGGTTCCGGTTCCGAAATTGGAAGCGAAGATAATTTCAGGCGATTCGAACTCTTTGCTGGGATTGGTGCGGATATGGTATGCCAACCCGGCTTTCAGGTTTTTGGTATCGTAATCCACGAGGTCTTCTTCGCGGTAGCCCGTACGGTGAAAAACGCCTAATCCGGCGCGGCTTTGTGAGAGGTTGCCCTGATCAGAAAAATCGCTGAGGGAGAAATATTCGTCGCCGTATGTGTTCACGGCATCCCACCTGCCCGGGTTGCCAATTTTTGAATCGGTGCCGTCGACGGGGCCGTAGTTTTGTGCCACCCAATCATCTGCCCGGAGGTAAAACAGGTTGATTTTTAGTGCGGAGGCCAAATCGCCGTTTTTATTTTTAAACGCTTCTGCCCAGCGAATAGCCGCTTCGGCGAGGTTTCTGCTTCCGTATTTTACACTGCCGGCCAATCCGCGTTGTACGAACGGATTTTTGGTTTCCATGGAAATGACGCCGTTAAAAGCGTTGGGGCCATAAAAGGCAGAGCTGGCGCCCTGAATCAAATCCACTTTAATGACATCCAGATCACTTGCGCCCAAAAAGTTGCCCAGGGAAAAGTTGAGGCCAGGAGCCTGGTTATCCACCCCATCGATAATTTGCAGGGATCTGACCGGACTGGTGGAGTTAAACCCCCGGGTATTGATGATGGTAAAACCGAGAGAGGCTGTGGTCAGATCCACTCCTTTCAGGTTACCCAGGCCGTTGTAAAAACTTACGGCAGCAGTTTGTTTGATTGCGATGGCGTCGAGGTTTTCGATGGTTAACGGCGCCGCTTTTTGTTTATCGTCGATACGCTGGCCCACCACAATGGCCTCCGACATAACGATGGTGCTGCTGGCAAGCCTGACATCCAGCTTTACGGCTTCATCTGACACGGCTATTTCCTGGCTTTCATAACCGGTGTATGAAACGCGAACAGTAACCGGCAAAGCAGGCACCTTGAGGTAAAATTCGCCGTCATAATTGGAAAGCGTACCGCCGGTAGCGCCAACCAGGGTGATCGATACACCGATCAAATCTTCACCTGTATCGGCATCGCGCACCTTGCCTTTTACCGTGATTTGAGCATGTGCAAACACAGCTGAAAACAGCAGGCACAAGAGACTGGAAATCAAAAATTTGTAGTGTTGCTTCATACGGGACAGAAGTTATTGCCAGTAAATACTTTTACAAAAGGGCTGTTTAAAAAAACCCTGTTAGCCAGGCAAATAAAGAAAGAAAATTTGATTCCAAATCAAAAAAACAAGGCAGATGACCAAAGTAGGATTTTAAATGTAAAATATAAAGGGGAAAATGTAAAATGTAAATAACAGCGCCACACTTTTACATTTTACATTTTCCCCTTTACATTTTACATTTTCCACCCTATTGGTCAGGAATCTTCTTTCATCACATATCCTTGTCCAAAAAGGGTATGGATCAATTTTTTATTAGCGCCTTTGTCGAGTTTGTTGCGCAGGTAATTCACATATACTTCGATCACGTTGGTACCGGTTTCGAAATTTACATCCCAAACCTGTTCGGCGATGGCTATTTTTGAATGTACTTTTTCAGGGTTGCGCATCAGAAACTCCAGGAGTGCGAACTCCCTGGGCGTCAGGGAAATTTCGCGACCGCTGCGCTGCACTTTTTTGGTATCCAGGTCTATTTCGACATCGGCGTATCGAAGGATATTCTCTTTGCGCAGTTGCACCGTGGGGCGTCGGGCCAACGCTTTAATTCTGGCTAATAACTCTTTGAATTCAAATGGTTTAGCCAGGTAATCATCGGCGCCGACTTCCAAACCGGCTACTTTGTCATCCGTGTCCGATAAGGCCGTCAGCATCAATAAAGGCGTTCGGATACCCAGTTCCCGAATTTTCGCACAAAGTACCAGGCCCGTCATTCCGGGCATGGTAATATCCGAAACAATGACGTCATAATCGCCGGCGGAGGCCAGGCGAAAACCAGCTTCGCCATCAGTAGCGGTGTTTACCGTCCAACCCTGTTCTTCCAACCCCTGGCGCAGGGATAAAAGGGTTTTTACTTCATCTTCAACTAAAAGAATTCTCATATTGATCCAAAAGGTATATTAAAGTAGCGCGAAAATCAGGGTTTCGCGCTACATTTGCCGTTATATTGTTATGATTTTATTGAATTTTTAGCCACCCATTTTTCAATACGCCCGAACCTGGGGTTAAAAACAACAGCAATGTTGCAAGAAGCATTCGACCAAAATGGTCAGAGAATCAGCCCGAAACTAGCCTCCCATATCAAGAACTACTTGATCGACATCGATGGAACCGTTTGCGACGATGTGCCTAATGAAGAACCGGAACGTATGGGTATCGTTGACCCTTATCCCGACGCCCTGGAAACCTTAAACCGTTGGTACGATGAAGGCCACATTATTTATTTTTTCACCAGTCGCACAGAAGCACATCGCACCATTACCGAAGCATGGCTCAACAAACACGGTTTTAAATACCACGGTATTGTTTTTGGCAAACCTCGCGGCGGTAATTACCACTGGATCGACAACCACATCGTTCGAGCTACCCAATATAAAGGAAAATTCACGGATTTGGTGTTAAAACAACACGAAATTGAGGTGTTTCTAGATTAAAATCCGCCCATATGAAATTCCGCTTTCATCTTTATTCGCTGTTGTGCGCCTCCTTTGTTTTTTTTTCCTTCGGAACCTGTAAAACTCAAAAGCAGGCAGCGCCACGGAGCGAAAAACACTCGTTACCATACGATCTATCCAATCCCAACCTGACGATTCGCCTGTCTAACGAGGAACTCACTGAAATTTCAGGATTAAGTCCCTCCGATCAAAATGACATTTACTTGGCAATCGCCGACGAAAAAGGTGAAATTTACTTCCTGAATGCTGAAAAAGGCGGCGCTATTCAAAAAAGGGTGCTTTTCCTCGAAAAAGGTGATTTCGAAGGCGTGGAAATGGCCGGCCAAACATTGTGGGCCGTAAAAAGCAATGGGACTTTGTATGAAATAAAAGACTGGGCAAACAAACCTGCTCCTTCCATAACCGAACATAAAACCTCATTAAATAAACTCGACGATGTGGAAGGCCTGGGGTTGGACCTGGATAAAAATGCGCTGCTGCTGGCTTGTAAAGGCAACCCCGACAGCTCTTATTTGAGAAATGTGTATGCATTTGACCTGAAATCCAAACTTTTAAGTCGGCAACCTGTTTATGCCGTAGATCCGCTCGAAATAAACCAACTGGTACCTTACCTGGAGTCGGAGAAACCTGACTTTTTCAGCCCATCCGGTATCGCGATGCACCCGGTTTCAAAGGATGTGTATATCATCTCCTCTGCCCTGAAGCGGCTGGTAGTTCTGGATGGGAAAACAGGCAAAATTCGGGAAGCGGTCAGGCTGGATAAAAAGATATTGCCACAGCCTGAAGGTATTTCCTTCGACAAAACGGGGAACCTTTTTATCAGCAGTGAAGGAAAAAATGGTGCTGGATTGTTGCTTAAATTTGATTACCATAAATAGGCTGCGTACTTTTGCACCCCGCATTGAAAAAACAGTTTTACCCTTTCCAATAACAAAAAATACGTCGAAATGCCGGTTGTTGAATTGAAAATCCCAAACCTGGGCGAATCCATATCAAGCGTCACTTTTTCAAAATGGTTGAAACCAAATGGCTCTGTCGTTGCCATGGATGAACCATTGTGTGAAATCGAAACCGAAAAGGCAAACCAGGAACTTGGCGCTGAAACTTCCGGCAAACTGACCTGGGTGGCCAATGAAGGCGACGACCTGCCCGTAGGCGCTATCTACGCTAAAATCGATACCGACGCATCGGGCTCTTCTACACCGGCGCCAAGCGCGCCTGCCTCTAAAACGCCGGAAACTTCCACTGCCACGCCGGAAAAATCAACCCATTACGCAGCAGGAACACCATCGCCAGCTGCTTCCAAAATATTGACCGAAGCAGGTGTCAACCCGGAAAATGTAGCCGGAACCGGACGCGACGGGCGCATCACCAAAGAAGACGCCCAAAAAGCAACCCAAACACCCAGCACTGAAGCGCCGGCAAAAACCAGCGAACCAGCCGCAGCCCCCCAACCCCCTCAACCAGGCTCCCGTTCCGAACGCCGCGAACGCATGAGCCGCATGCGCCGCACCATCGCCAAACGTCTGGTAAGCGCCAAAAACAATACGGCCATGCTTACCACTTTCAACGAAGTTGACATGAGCGGATTGATGGCGCTGCGTGAAAAATACCAGGAAGCATTCGTCAAAAAATACGGCATCAAACTCGGATTTATGTCCGTTTTCGCCAAAGCATGCGCCAAAGTGCTGCTGGAAATGCCGGATGTGAACGCGCGTATCGACGGCGACGATGTGGTGTACCACGATTATGCCGATATCAGCATTGCCATCAGCACCCCGACAGGTTTGGTGGTGCCGCCCATCCGCAATGTCGAAAGTTTGCATTTCTCCGATATCGAACTGAAATTGAAAGAATTAGCTGGAAAAGCGCGCGATGGGAAGTTATCCCTCGATGAAATGACCGGCGGCACCTTCACCATTACCAATGGCGGCATTTTCGGCAGCCTCATGAGTACCCCGATCATCAATGAGCCGCAAAGCGCCATCCTCGGTATGCACGCGATTAAAGAGCGCCCGATCGCCGTTGACGGAAAAATAGAAATTCGCCCGATGATGTACCTGGCCCTGAGCTACGACCACCGCATCATCGATGGAAGCACTTCCGTTACCTTTTTGGTAAAAGTGAAAAATTTGATCGAAGATCCGATTTCACTGTTAATGGATTTGTAGTTTTCGACATTAAAACACTGTTGAAAACCATCCTTCCATACCACAAACGATTCCCTGCATTCGTTTTGCTTGTCTTGGTCAGCTTTCAAGGCATCGGGTGGTTTTTGGTCTGGAAGGCGCTTCACATGGAAGCAAAGCTCCATGCGCATACCATTATGCGTCAGCAACAGAACGGTTTGTCGGAAA
The DNA here is from genome assembly GCA_016787465.1 of Saprospiraceae bacterium. GTDB lineage: Bacteria > Bacteroidota > Bacteroidia > Chitinophagales > Saprospiraceae > M3007. The sequence continues at coordinate 9,531 of JAEUUR010000603.1, forward strand.
TTACCCTCTCCATCCAGGAATTTGAACAAGTAAAACTGGATAAAAAGGAAATTCTGCTCAACGGTTGTTTATTTGACTTCCGCAATCCGACCATTCTCGGCGACTCCATTCACCTGGAACTTTATCACGACGTCAAAGAACAGCAGTTACTTTCGCTGTTACATCCGCACTTCAGCCGTATCAACTCCACTGATCATGGCGCAACTCCTCCACTCAATTATTGGGTAGCTCAATGGCTGACCATGCCGTATGTGGTACCCGGAACCGTACAAATTTTACCGGCCGTCGATTGCTCAGCGACAGCTCAGTTCAGGTGGCTGTTTCCAGCTGCACAAACGAACTCAAAGGCCTTGTTTCAGCCGCCACGCGAAGCGTGACCATTTCCTTTTCCTGATCAAAACTTTTTGAGCCGCCATATCGCGGCCCCTAATTCAATGCAGTGCACCGGAGTTTGACTCCGTGTGTCACGGCTTGATCTGATTTTAACTTTTCTCTGCTTTTTTCATTATGAAAAAATTATTCATACTCAACTTATGTTTAGCCATTTCAGGGCTACTGAACGGCCAGGCAATCGATTCGATACACAAAATGGTGCCTTTGCAGGAAACCGTGGTTTCAGCCAGCCGAACCTCACAAGCCAAAAGCGCCGTGGCTCAACAGGTGAAGGTGATTCACCAACGTGAAATAGAAAGCGTAAATGCACAATCAACGGCCGATTTATTGATCAACAGCGGTCAGGTATTCGTACAAAAAAGCCAGCAGGGCGGTGGAAGCCCCGTGTTGCGCGGGTTTGAAGCCAGCCGGGTTTTATTGGTGGTCGACGGCGTCCGGATGAACAATGCCATCTACCGGGCCGGGCATCTGCAAAACGCGATAACCATGGATAATGCAGCGTTGGAACGTGTGGAGCTGCTTTTTGGGCCGGCTTCTACCGTGTATGGCACTGATGCCCTGGGCGGCGCGATTTGTTTTTTTACCAAAAAACCTGAACTGGCAACGGATGGTGGTCTGAACGCCGGCGCCCACGCTTTTGTGCGCTATGGCACAGTGAACAATGAAAAAACCGGTCATCTGGATTTTAACCTGGGCGGAAAAAAAATCGGGTCTTTCACCTCTTTTACGTATAGCGATTTCGGCGATTTGAGGATGGGCGAAAAAACAGGATTAGCGCCCTTTTTCGGCCGCCGGGATTATTATGTGGATCGTATCAACGGTGTGGACTCGCTCGTTAAAAACAGCGACCCTTACCTTCAAAAGTTTTCCGGTTTCACACAATACGATGTGCTCGAAAAAATACTGTTTCAGCCTAATAGCCGGGTTAAACATACCCTGAATCTTCAATTCAGCAATTCAAGCAATATACCACGATACGACAGGCTGACCGATACAAACGGCAATGGACTAAATTCCGCCGAATGGTACTACGGCCCGCAAAAACGTTTGATGGGAGCCTACACCCTTAACTTAATGGAAGTTGGCATGTTCGATGGTTTAAATTTTACCGCCAGCTATCAGGATATAGATGAAAGCCGTTACAACCGGAATTTCGCCGCGCCGCGCCGCACAGCCCGGGAAGAAAACGTCAAAGTGTACGGTTTCCTGGCCGAACTATTCAAAAACTGGGAAACCCACAGTTTGCGCATCGGTATCGATGGGCAATACAACGATGTAACTTCAAAGGCGTACCGGGTCAATGTGAATACCGGAGAAACCAGCACACAAAGCACCCGTTATCCCGATGGAGGCAGTAACATGATCAACGTTGCCGGCTACGCCACCCACCAATGGCAGGTGGCCAGCAATAGCCCGTGGATCCTCAGCGAAGGTATTCGGGTTGGGTACTCCACCCTGAATGCCTCATTCATCAGTCGCGAGTTTTATCCTTTCCCGTTTGATGAAGTGAAACAAGGCACGCCGGTATTTTCCGGCAACCTCGGCGCCGTCTGGAACAGCCCTGCCAACTGGCGCCTGGCATTCAACTTGTCGTCCGGCTTCAGAGTACCGAATGTGGATGATCTGACCAAAGTATTTGATTCCCAAAAAGGCAGCGTCATTGTGCCAAATACGGACGTTAAGCCCGAAAAAACCATCAACCTGGATGTTAACCTCAGCCGCCGGATCGCCGGAAAACTGAACTGGGAAAACGTGCTGTGGGCCACTGCCTTCCGCGACGCCATTGTGTTGGATTTGTATCGATTTAACGGACTTGACAGCATTGATTACGACGGTGTGTTGAGCCGTGTATTGGCGCCGCAGAACAAACGCGCCGCCAATATGTTTGGCTTCAGCAGCAACCTGGAAGTTGATCTTTCCAACTCCCTGGCCTTTTATGGCTCGGTAGCTTATACCTACGGCCGCATCCAGGACGAAAACAAGCCGCTTGATCATATTCCGCCTTTGTACGGAAAAGCCGGGGTGCGATACTACACGTCGAAATGGTCGGCCGAATTTTTCTCTCTGTTCAACGGCAAAAAACGTTTGGAAGATTATAACCTGGAAGGCGAAGACAACCTGCAATACGCTCCGGCCGACGGCATGCCGGCCTGGGTTACGTTCAACTTGCGTGGAAGTTTCAATTTCAATAAAAACATCGGCCTGCAAGCTGGTATCGATAACATCCTGGATATGCAATACCGTCATTTCGCATCGGGTATTAACGCCCCGGGGCGGAATATCTGGCTGACGCTGCGTGTTAGGGTTTAAATTGGAAATTGGAAATTAGGGAAATTGGAAATTGGGGAAATTGGGGAAATTGGGGAAATTGGGGAAATTTTACCATTTCAATTTCTTCAATTTCTTCAATTTCTTCAATTTCTTCAATTTCTTCAATTTCCAATTTCCCCAATTTCCAATTTCCTAATTTAAATTATCCATCATACGCACCCCCCTGGCCAAAAGCCATTGTCCGGCAACATAGGTGGCAATGATGGCGACATGAGCGCCGGAAAAGGCATAACCGAATTTATTTACGGCAATCAGGCTGTCGGAAAGCACAAAAAGCACTGCGCCAAGCATCATTGACTTGAACATTTCAGCTGGAACATACCCCCGCAGGTTGCACACACTTTGCGCCATTGTAGCTATCACGATGGCATATACAGCCACCGGTATACGCATGGCTTCCGGAATGCCGGGCCACAACCAAACCAAAAGCGCAATCGGATAAGCCATAAAAGGCAGTATCCAAAGCGGATTTTTGATTAAAAACCCACGTTGGCCACGCAACCCGACATTGATAGCGCCGATATAGGCCAGGTGGGCAATTAAAAAGGAAGATAACCCCAATAAAAAAAACAAACTTCCGGGAAACATCAACAACACGTCGCCGAGGGTGGAAAACAACAATCCGATCAGCCACCCGCTCCGCAATCGGGAAGGCGCAGCCGACTGATAAAGCCACCATGCCAGCAGAGGCATCATCAAAGGTTTGGTGAGCCACATGATCGTTTGGTTACCCAACAATACGCCAGTCAGGTTCAGGATGCACACCAGTGCAAATGCGAGGAAGGTATTTTTTTTCATGACAGGTGATTTACCCAATTCCGGATGATTTGAAATCCGTTCCTGGTTAGTATGGACTCCGGATGGAATTGCACGCCAATTATAGGCAAAGATGGGTGTTCGAGCGCCATAATCTCGCCTTTTTCTGTTTCGGCAATACTTCGCAGCGGAGTTTCAGCCAACGATTCGAGGATGAGTGAGTGGTATCTCATCGCTTCGAACGGGTTCGGAATGCCGTCGAACATCCAATGTCCCCGATGTTCAACCATACTGGTTTTCCCATGCACAGGAACAGCAGCTTTGATCAGTTTTGCACCAAAATACTCACCGATTGCCTGATGCCCCAAGCAAATCCCAAGCATAGGAAGCCGGCCTGAAAAAGTTTGGACTACCTCCATCATACGGCCTGCATCGGCAGGGCGTTTGGGGCCGGGCGACAACACAATCGCCTGAAAATCAAGATCGTTCAACGCTTCAGTTTCAAATGTGTCATTCCGGCACACCACACAATCGGCGCCGGTTTGAAGGAGATAATCGTAGAGATTGAACGTAAAAGAATCGTAGTTGTCAAGCAGGAGAATCTTCATGCGCTATTCTTCAATGCCATCGCTGTCTTCCTGCGGGTAACTGCGGGGCGGTTCGCCGGATACAGGTTCTTTTTCGATGGTTTTGGATGCATCGGGTTTATAAATCTTGGCGTCCGTTCCTCCGGATTTTTTGGTGTTGTCTTCCCCGTATTTTTCCAGGCGATCCATCCAGTTCATCGAGGCGCCCCAAGCTTCTTCGGCAAAAGGTTTAAGGCTCATTGCCACATCGTAAGCTTTGCCCGGCAGGGGCTCCAGCAAGACATAGGTTTTTGAATCGGCAATCGTTTGTTCATTTATAAAACGAGCCTTCACCATAAACCAAACCACAATGCTGCACACCAAAACATAAAAAAAGCCCAATACAACGGCGCCTAAAGCCTGGTTCACCATGCCGATATATGCCATCTGGAACATCTTTTCCAAACTCTTGGCAGCCATACGCATAATAAGCATGACGAATAAAATGTTGATCACAAAAGCGCCCAAAAACATCGAAGGGTTGCTCGAATGGAACACCGATTGCATGACGTTTGTGGTGGTAGGCGTCATTTTAAATGCCAGCGTGATGCCGAACACATAAGCGCCTACATTAAAAAGGGTGGAAATAACGCCCTGATTGAAACCCTGCCAAAATCCGTAGCCTAGGGAGATCAAAAAAAGAATGTCGATGGGCATGACCTGCTTGCTGTCAGCACTGAAAATGAATATATTATGCGCTAACTGACTACAAAGGTAAAGGCAGGAACCGATACTTTTCAACGTTTTTTATAGGAAGCAATTTCTATATCAAGCAAAACAGCTTCGTGAAGCAGTTCCAAAAAGCGGTCGGCCGCTATATCGCTCGGACTCAGCAGGCGGATATACGCCACTTCCTTTCGGTCGCCAAGATCGAGCAGCCTGTCGTCGTTCGACAATAAATGCCCCCGATTGAAACCCAACGACACTCCTTTTTCAATTCCGCTGTAGGGCAAACTCGCGGGGTACAAAAAACAAATGCGCGTATTAAAATGGTAAAACGGCGCTCCGTAGGAGAATTTTTCCTTGAGTTCAGGAAAGTTTTCCAAAATGAGTTCGCGCAAAGGAGCACAAATTGCTTGCTCATTGGGCGGCAAATGTTCGAAAAACGAATCAAAATCCTTGTATTTTGCAAACTTCATCATATTCACCCTCAAAAATCGCTGAATTCCACGAAAGGATGGTATAACTTCGCACATAGAAACCTATCCAGCGCTCCTAATTATGAAGTGGCTCGTCAATGAGGCTGTTAAACAGTATTTGCACTTGCGCATGAAGCGCATTGAGCGATACATGATGCGCCCGGAAGAAGCGCAGGAGCGTTGGTTGCGCAAAATCATCGACCGCGGACGCAACACGGAATTTGGCAAACGGTACGATTTTAAAAGTATTTCAACCAACGAAACCTTTCGCGCACGCATCCCCGCACACGAATACGACGATTTAAAAGCCGACATCAACCGGATGATGCACGGCGAAAAAGACGTGCTTTGGCCCGGAGAAGTGAATTGGTATTCCAAAAGCAGCGGCACCACCAGCGATCGCAGTAAATATATTCCTGTTCCTTACGGCAACTTGTTCAACTGCCACATCGCAGGCGTTTGGGATTCGATGGCGCTTTTATACGCCAACAAACCCGATATGGCGGCGTTTAAGTACAAAAACCTGGTGGTTCCGGGAAGTTACCAATCACTTGCCGACTACCCCAAAACCAAAGTAGGCGATGTCAGCGCCATCCTGGTTCAACACATGCCCACCATCGGGCGTATGTTTTATACCCCCGATTTTGACGTCGTTTTACAACCCAATTTTGAAGAAAAACTCCAAAAAATAGCTGAAATCACCAGCAAACAAAACGACATCGGCTTGTTTGGCGGCGTGCCTACCTGGCTGATCGTGCTGTTCCGGCTGATTTTGGAAAAAACCGGGAAAAGCAACATGCTGGAAGTATGGCCCAATTTGCAGGCCTACATGCACGGCGGCGTCGGTTTCGAACCTTATCGCGATACGTTTAAACAATTAATTCCAAGCGACTCGTTCGTGTACCAGGAAGTGTACAACGCATCGGAAGGTTTCTTCGGCGCTCAATGCGACCTGGGTAAAAACGACATGCTGCTGCTTGCCAACAACGGCGTTTTTTACGAATTCGTACCCATGGAAGAATGGGACGAAGAACACCCTAAAACCAAACTGCTTTCGGAGGTTGAAGTTGGCCAAGTATACGCCGTGATGATCAGTTGCAACAACGGCCTTTGGCGTTATCTGCCCGGCGACACCATCGTTTTCACCCGCAAACAACCCTATTGCTTCCAAATTGTGGGCCGCACGCAGCAGTTCATCAATGCCTTCGGAGAAGAAGTGATGGTGGGCGATACCGACAAAGCACTGGTAGATGCATGCCGCCAGATGAATGCCGTGGTTTCGGAATACACCGCCGCGCCGGTTTATTTCCACGGAGAAGGCAGTCGTGGCGGCCATGAATGGATCATCGAATTCGACCAGGCGCCTGCCGACCTGGAAAAATTTAAAGAAGTGCTGGATCAATCACTGCAACGCATCAACTCCGATTACGAGGCTAAGCGGTACAAAAGTTTAGCGCTCGACCAGCTGCGTTTGCGTGCCGTACCAAGGGGTACTTTTTTGCGTTGGATGCGCGCACGCGGAAAATTCGGCAACCAGAACAAGGTGCCGCGTTTGGCCAATCACCGGCGCTTCGTGGAAGAAGTGGTGCGGTATCAGTTTGAATGATCGGCTTTTTAAACAGCCTCAATCCCCTTGATCATCAATTCCAACTTTTTTTCTCCTTTCCAACTGTTTTCGTGTAAGGTAAAAGCTACATTGAAAGGTTGGTCTTTCACCTGCATAAAAACATCGCCAAGGCCGAACGCTACACCGTTGAATATCGGCCCGTTCGGGTGCTGACGCAGCGAAAGCCGCGCATGGTTGTTCTCCAATAATTTGCTGTACCCTGTGTTCTGTACGTTTTGGGCAACAAATACCGGACTAAGGTTGGAAGGCCCGAAGGGTTCGAAGCGCTGCAGTTCATTCCAGAATTTCGGTGTGATTTCATCGAAACGGACAATTGCGGCAATGTCGATCATCGGCTTTTCCAGTGATTTGGGAATTGTTTTTTCTACCACCAGCTCAAACCGTTCGCGAAACTTCGGCACGTTTTCCACCGGCATCTGCATACCGGCCGCATGGGCATGCCCGCCGAAGGAATAGAACAAATCGTCGCACGCCTGCAATGCGGCGTACAGGTCGAAACCCTTTACCGAGCGTGCCGAGCCGACTGCCCGCCCGTTGCTTTCGGTAAGGATGACGGTGGGTTTGTGAAAGTCTTCCGCAATGCGACTGGCTGAAATGCCGATAATGCCTTTATGCCAGCCCGGATCGAAAAGCACGATACTTTTTTTGTCTTCCCAGCCCTCCGTGTCCCGGAACCTGCGTCGCGCTTCATCGGCAGTGGCATAATCCACCCGGCGGCGTTCGGCATTGCGTTGGGCCAGGCGGCGGGCGGCATCGAGCGCGCTGTTGCGATCCGCGGCGAGCATGAGTTTGACGGCGTCGCGCGCGTCGCCGAGCCTTCCGGCAGAGTTGATCGCCGGGCCCAGCCCGAACACCAGATCCTGCACGGTGAGCGGATGGGTGCGGTTGACGCTTTCCGCGAGCGCCCACAAGCCCGTACGCGGGGAGCGGTTGAGTCGTTGCAACCCAAAATAAGCCAGCACCCGGTTTTCGCCGGTGATGGGCACGATGTCGCAGGCAATGGCTACGGCCACCAGATCGAGCAGGGAAGCCAGTTCTTCGCTTGGGGTGTTGTATTTCAAGGCGAGGGCCTGGGCGAGTTTAAACGCCACGCCACACCCGCAAAGCTCTTTGTAAGGATACGGGCAATCCGGCCGTTTGGGATCCAGGTTGGCTACAGCCGCCGGTAATTCGCCTTCCGGCAAATGGTGGTCGCAAACGATCACATCGATTTGGTAGCGATTGGCCAGCGCGACGGATTCATTGCCCTTGATGCCGCAATCCATGGCAATGAGCAAGGTACATCCGTTGGTACGGGCATATTCCACGCCAGCTGCGCTCAATCCGTACCCTTCTTTTTCGCGGTCGGGCAGGTAATAATCGAGATGTTGGGTGAGGCGCGACAGGAACGAATACATCATGGTAACGGAGGTAGCGCCATCCACGTCGTAGTCGCCGTACAAAAGGATTTTTTCTCCTGTTTGAAGCGCTGCATCCAGTCGCTCCACCGCCTTGTCCATATCCTTCATGAGGTACGGATGGTGCAGGCCATCGATGCGGGGTTTGAAAAAGGTGGTAGCGGCTTCGGGGGTGAGGATGCCGCGTTGCACCAATAAGCGGGCAATTACCGGATCGAGGCCCAGGGCTTGTTGCAACTGCGTAGCAGCCGCTTCGTTAGTCGGAAGGAATTGAAAGGTTGGTTGCATGGTTCTCTTACGAAGATAAGGGATTTTTTGGAAACCGCAACGAATGTGACTCTTCAGAGTCTATAAAGCTCCGGAGGAGCGCAACATTGGTAGCCAAATGGACGAAAAGATTATCCAAGCCCCTTTGAGGGGCCGCCGGATGCCGGGATTTAACAAAAATGACATGATTCAGAATTTCGAAAAAACACCCGTTCCGCCCTTAAAAGGGCTTGATGGTTGGCGCTTATTCATTTTAGCTACCGATGTTGCGCTCCTACGGAGCGTTTTGTTTTTCGATGAGAGAGGCCAGTGGTCTTGCAAGACCACTAGTGTTTAATCTTCCGTCCAGTCTTCCGGGTTTTTTGATTTTCTGGCCGCTTTTTTTTCAGCGTTGATTCTTTTTGTTTTCAGGCGCACGGCATTCACGACGGCAGGAATGCGCGTTTTTTTGCGCGGCTTGGTTTTGGTGAGCGCTTTTTCCAGCAGCCGGATGAGTTTTTCCGCTGCCAGGGTTTTGTTCATCAATTGAGAACGTTCGGTTTGGTTGGAAACGGCCAAAACGCCTTCAGAAGAAATGTGGTTGGCGAGTTTTTCGAATACCAGCGCTTTTTCTGGTTCGTCGAGCGCTGCGCTGGCGTTGATATCGAACAAAGCTTCGGCTTTGGTTTCTACCTTATTCACATTCTGCCCGCCTTTGCCGCCGGAGCGGGAGGTGCGGAAGGTGAGTTCGATGTGAATTTGTTCTGTGTTCATGACGGTAAAAATACCGCTTGTCGGAAAATAGTTCCATGAATAGCGGGCTAAATACACATCTTTGAGCCAACATATACTCCGCACTTGAAAATAAACCCTTGTTTTCCAGTGCTCTGTAAATACCATTTTGGGTGAACTATAAAAGACATGACCAGTAAAAAGCAAGCGACAAATCCAACGCCGGTAAATCCAGATCGGACGGATTGGATTTTTTTGATCCTATTTCTCGCCGTGGTTCTGTACACCCGATTGGCGTTGCTTGGCATGCCCCTCGAGCGCGATGAGGGCGGCTACGCGTACATCGGAGAAAGATTGTTCGGAACACAACATCTGTATTCCGACATGCTCGATATCAAACTGCCGGGTCTGTACTTTTTATACTGGCTGTTCAATCAGTTGCCCGGAGGTTATGAAAAAAGCATCCATTTGGGCTTGTTGCTGATGCATGCCGGCGCGTTGTGGGTCTTTTTCATGTGGGTGCGCCGCGCGTTCAATTTATCGGTAGGGGTGGTTGCTACGGTGTTGTTTGCCATTTCAGCCGTGATGCCTGGCGTGTACGGATTTGCCGCCCACGCTACCCAGTTGATCCAGCTTCCTGTAATGGGCGCCCTATACTTGTTGTGGGGCTATATTCAGGACGAACAACATCGCAGACCGATTCGTTTGGTGGCTGCAGGGCTTTGCCTTGGTTTTGCGTTTACCGTCAAACAACCGGCCATCGTGTTCATCTTTTTCGCCATTGGGGCGTTGCTTTGGATGCCGGGTTCCATTTTTCAGCGCTTGTGGAGGCCGTTTATTCTTGGGTCGGCTACGCTGGTTCCTTTCGGCGGCATCGTCGCTTATTTTTACCTGCAAGGCCGTTTCGACGACTTTTGGATGTGGACCTTCACCATGCCTACCGCTCAAACGATCAGCGGCAGCGATACCTGGCAGTACCTGAGCGACCTGGTGCCGATGATGATCGGCAACCACTGGCTTTTTTGGGGGCTGGGGGTTTTGTCGTTAGCCGTGGTGCCTTTTACCGGTTTTTCCGGCAAAAGCAAAGCCTGGGCGGTATCATTGCTGGTGTTGGCCATCGTTTCGGCGGCCATTGGTTTAGGGTTTATGCCCCACTATTTTATCCCTTCTATTCCCTGGGCGGCGCTCGGTATTGCGGCGGGTTTGCACTGGGCGACGAGGGGAAATAAAACCCTTTACTTCGGTGCGGCAGCTGTGTTGGCGGCGTTGCCTATTTTGATGAACAGCTCCTATTTCTTACAGCCCAATTACGCCAAAATTATGGAGCAATGTTACCACTGGAACGGCTTTGCCGAAGCCAAGGCCGTATCGCTGGAATTGAAAAAAAGATTGAAACCGGGCGAACGCGTTGCCGTGTTCGGGTCCGAGCCCCAGATCAATTATTACACCGGCACCGAGCATTGTTCTCCGCATTTGTTCATGTACCCGGTGGTGCGTGAAACGAAGTACAAAAACCAGTTTCAACAACAGTTTTTGAGCGATATCAACGCCTGCAATGCGGAATACGTGGTACTCACCGCCAGTGAAGCTTCCTGGATACCCGGTTTTACGGAAACGCCGCTTTTCAAACGGCAACTCTTCCCTAAACTCACCGAAGGTTACGACCTGATCGGCCGGGCCAATATCGGCCAAACGCCGCTGAACATCGTTTGGGACGAGGCCTTGAAAAACCACAATCCGCCGCAATGCCCGCCGATGTTTGTGTTCAGGAAAAAGCAGCATTGATACACTACGAGGCATTTTAGCTCAAATCGCTTAATCCTTTAACTGGATAACGCATGGAAAATTTACCCATCATCATCTATAACACCTCCGATGGTAAAGCCAGGGTAACGCTTTTCGCTCGCGATGGTAATGTGTGGATGAGTCAAAATCAACTCGCCGAGCTTTTTGACACCTCCAAGCAAAATATTGGACAACATATTGCTAATATACTGGAAGAGAAAGAGTTAGTTGAAGATTCAGTTGTAAAGAATTTCTTTACAACTGCTGCCGATGGCAAACAATATGACGTTGTTTTCTATTCGCTGGAAATGATCCTAGCCATCGGTTTTCGGGTGCGCAGCAAGCGTGGCACCCAATTCAGGATTTGGGCCAACCAACACCTCAAATCCTACATGGTCAAAGGCTTTGCCATAGATGACGAAAGGCTTAAAAATCCTGATGGTCGCCCCGACTATTTTGATGAACTGTTGGAGCGAATTCGTGATATTCGTGCCTCCGAAAAACGGTTCTACCAAAAAGTAAAAGACCTTTTGGCGCTGAGTACCGACTATGACCCCACCGACAAAGCAACGCAGATGTTCTTTGCCGAAACTCAAAATAAACTGCTCTACGCCGTCACCAACAAAACAGCCGCAGAATTGATCCTCATACGTGCCGATGCTGCCCAACCCAATATGGGCCTGACAGCCTGGAAGGGTACCGTGGTGCGCAAACAGGACATCATCATTGCAAAAAATTATCTTTCTGAGGATGAGCTGGATACCCTCAACCGCCTGGTCGTTATTTTCCTGGAAACTGCCGAACTTCGCGCTAAAAACAGGCAGACGCTGACGATGGATTACTGGCGAGAAAATGTAGATCGGCTCCTGGAGTTTCAGGACAAAAAAATCCTGCAAAATGCAGGCTCGGTCACCCACGAGGCTATGGAACAAAAGGTCAAAGAAATATATGCTGAATTCGACCAACGCCGAAAAACGAGAGAATCCCAGACCGCTGATGCTGAAGACTTGGCTGAATTACGCTTATTGGAACAACAGATCAAAGACCAAAAGTCATAACAAGACAACATAAGTAATATCCACAGCATCATCAAAACTATCCGCCGCAATGCCCGCCGATGTTTGTGTTCAGGAAAAAGAGGAAGTGATACGGTTCTGGGCATTTCAGCCGGGTTTACCCGTAAATCCGGGTAAATTACCCGTTTTACGCATAAAGTTATGCGTCAGACGGGTAAGAAAGTGGTTTGAAAATTTGAAATGCCGGCTTTTTGGCGTATATCTTTGTGCCACAAATATTAGCCTATGAAATATTACCTTGTATTGTTGCTCATTTTGTCTACTTCATTTATCGTGAATTGTGGCAAAGAAAAAGAAAAAATAACTGTGATCAGGGGTACGGTATTGGATGAGAAATCCATGGCTCCTATTTCAGGAGCGGGAGCTAGCGCTGTTTTGTACTCAAAAGGTATTCCTACAGAATTGTTTTACCAAATGACAGATAACCAAGGTCAGTTCAACGCTGAACTTGGAGAGGATGAATTTCTTTCGGGTCTTGAGGTTCGTAAAGAAGGATACTTACCGGCGCTTGGCTTTTCAACCATTCAAACAAAAATTAATGATTATGAATATGATTACAAATATCTATTAACCCCATTAGATGGGGCATTACGGATTGTTTATTCCAATAATCAGCTGGATGAAAAATCGATTTACCTGCAAACTCAAACACAATCTTTGCTCAATACCTACAGTATATTACCCTTTACTATCCCCAAACCATATCCTTTTTTGATAGGCCCTATGTCTACGGATAGTGTGCAGGTAACCTACCCCAGCAATGAAATGGTATACGTATACTGGGATATTTTACCTTTTTCTAAAGTTATGGAAGCAGCCCATCGCGATTCGTTCTTTTTAGCCCAGGGCGATACCGCAGTGTATCGGGTAATGTTGTAGTAATTTATAGTAAATGCAGAGTGGTTTTGAATACGACCTGTCATACAGAGCGCTGTAAACCAATGTTTTAGCCGCAGGCTTTTTTCAAAACCAAACAGCGCGAAGTATACCATTTGTTTTATTTAAAAAAATTTTCGACTATGAAGAAAGAATGTTTTTCATGGGTGGGAATGGTATGCCTTTATTGTGCGACCCTGAATCATTCCTTGTTTGCCCAACCCTTGTGTTCGCCAGATGCTTTGACGGCCAAATACTGGCAATATCGGGATAATTTAAATTCCCACTTTATCATGAATGATCGAAGCCAGAATGGTTGCATCGGTAACGGTATTTCTGTAAGTGAAAATGATCTGGAAAATCTAAGTTGTAATTCACAATTGGCACATGGATTAGGTCTGCCTGCAACGAGTATCGTTCAAGTGTCTTCAGGAGGGAACGGCGGGCTTGGAGATCGATTAGCATTCCCGCCAACGATATTTGATGATCCCAGCTGTGGCTTTGCAGGCCCTTCACCTGGATGGGGAGCAGGCTCTCACAATTTCCTCGAATTCAGTTCCGAAACGCCCCACCAACTTGGCTGGTATCTGGTTACTTTGGCAACTGAATACGAATTGTTGCGACAAAATGGCGAAAGTGTAGAAGCGCAAAGGACGCTGGAAGATTTGTTTTTGGCCTTGCAAGCTTACCGGCGTTTGGATATCACTGCGAACTGCCTGGTGAAACAGCGGTATGATGAAATAACCGACCATTTCGAGGTAGAAAATTGCCTTGAACTAGAACCCTTTGGCAATCGAGTTTATCCATATTGTCTGTGTGGCGAAAAATACCATAATAAGCAATGTGATCAAGACAATACCTGGTTTTCGACGAACAATGATCACATGGATATTCCGGCCAAAGAAAACTGCCCCTGGCAACCGGACTTAAGCGGATATTCAGGTTTTTTTATTCGCTCCGACGCTACCCAAGAACAGGAATCATTGAATTATGCCAAAAACATACAAGAAACCCGTAGTACTTGACCTACCGCACCAACTCAAACGCCGCCTCTTTCACATCCCTGGAATTGCCGCCGACAAACACCTGAAACTTGCCCGGATCGGCTTTGAATTTCAGGTCGTTGTTCCAGTATGATAAATCTTTTTCCGACAGGCGGAACGTAA
>JAEUUR010000560.1 GCA_016787465.1 Saprospiraceae bacterium
AAACCCTCTATGCCGTTGCCGTGCCGACCAATGCCATCATTCAGGGAAAAGAAGGTTCGACCATCTGGTTGAAAAACGCAGAGGGAGCTTTCCAGCACCGCATGGTGAAGGTTGGCAAGGCGAATCGGGATTTCACGGAAATCATTGAGGGTTTGAGGCCGGGCGAACTGTTGGTCACTTCCGGGGCGTACCTGCTACACAGTGAATTGGTGTTTAAAAAAGGGGCAGATCCGATGGCCGGGCATGACATGGGCAAGGGCGGCGGCGAACACTCTGGACATTGATCCGTGCCCGTGCCGGACAACCTGCCACTTCTCTTCCGTTGCCAAAAAATGAAATTTTTAAATTTGCCGGATTGGGTAGAAGGGGAAACTAAAGCGGAGTTAATAGGCACCGAAACACAGTATGAATTTAGTGTAATTTGGATAAAGGGGAATAGACAGTTATCCGTAGATCTAATAATTAGGTTTGAAGAAAGAATCATGAATTTTACTTGGCCGGGATTTTGTAATTGTACTTACGTCAAGCTTTTTCCTGAGGAATAAGCGCTTCTTTTGACCTTGATGTGCAATAGTTTTCGTAGACCGGCTATTTAATGTTCACAAAATAGCTAATGAAAGCATACTTGCTATCCATCATTTTGGTGAGTTGTTTTCACCGAGAAAAAACTATTCATTTCTAAAACCCAACAACAATGAAAACTTTTGCTCGCCTTCTTTTTTTGACCATTTTTTTGCAGTTCGGTAGCTTGTCGGCTACGGAAATCACCTTGGCAAAAAATATAGACTGGGTAGCCGCGTATGACTTGACCGAGCAAGAATTCGATCGCAAATACCTGGAACACCGCGCGGCTGGGTTTATGATGACTGACCTGGATGTGTATGAAACCGCAGATGGTTTGCGATATTCCATGATTTGGAAACCGAACGCCGACGATCGCGACTGGCTACAAATGAAAGTGATATTTGAACACGAGTTGGAAGACCTGGTTGCTTTTTTAAAACGGAATAATTACCGGTTAACAGACCTTGACACGTATAAACAGAACAACAAGTTGGTTTACGCTGCCCTTTTTGTCAAAAACACGGAAAATTATGAATGGGAGTATCGTTTGAACCTATCCAAAAGTAGCTTCCAGAACCTGAACCGGGTATATAACTTTAGAGATTTCGCAACTACAGACATTGAAATAATCACCAAAAATGCTGCCCTGCGATTTAATTCTGTTTGGGTAAAAATACCTGACCAGCCAGGCAATCGACTTATGTTTGATTTGAGCAGCGATGAATTGGAAGCAGAGTTATCCAACGAAGGTTATTCGGAGGATGGGTATGTGGTCGTGAATTTTGAGACATACATAGATGGGCTTGACCGGCGATATGTAGCAGTTTCAGGAAAATACAATGGTTATGAAGGTGTCAACAAAACCGGTTTGACAAAATCGCAGTTTGACTATTGGTTTCGTTTTTATCACGATCTGGGCTACCGGTTGGTCGATATGGAAAGTTCCAGAACCTTAATTGGTCAACGCTACAGTGGAGTTTGGCTGGAATGTGATTCCAGGCTGCATTATTCAAAAAAGGAAACGGTTGACTCAACCATCAAAAAGTATCTTGTGGATAATGACCTTCCCGGGATATCGGTAGCAGTTATTGAAAACGGGGCGTTTTTGTATAGACGAGGTTTTGGATTTGCGGATGTAGAAAACGGAAAACAGGCGCATGGCGAAACCGTTTATTTAGCTGCATCGGTTTCAAAGGTGTTTGGCGGCACTTTAGCGGTAAAACTGCATGATGAGGGCCGATTGCGTAATGGTCAGCGTGTTTCGTTTGATCTTTATCAAAACACCAGAAGTTATTTAACCAACGTCCGGACAACGGATGGTTTAACGGTCACATTGCCGTACGAACACACCCATACGCCTGCGCTTTTATGTTCCCACCTGGCTTGTTTACGTCATTATGAGGGTGGCCCGACGCCCTCTGCCAGCCATTATGAAAAAGCTATTGATGCATTGGAGAAGATTTGGAATCCGGATCGTTGTTTTATCAACGGTTGCATCCAGAATACTGCCGCCGAATACTCGACGCATGCCCTCACTTACCTCGCTGCCGTGCTTGAAGAAGTTACCGGTAAACGCTCTGCCGAGTTAGTTCGCACGGAATTTGCTATTCCTTACAGACTTAAATCTTTGCGTGCTCAATTTGAAACCAACGAATTAGTAGAAGATGAAGATCGTGCGAGGCCGTACAAACGAGCCGTAAGGACAATCGAACAATCAGGTCCGGTTGGTCTGTTTGGACCTACCGGGCCATTTATCGAATATTACAACAAGCCGGTATCCTATGAAAACAACAGTTGGAAAGTTTTTGGGGGAGGCCTGGAAATGTCGGCTGTTGACCTGGCTAGTTTTGGCTGGAAACTCCTGGATGGTCAAATTGTTAGTGCAAGTGCGCGTGACAATATCCTGTGGCAGAGGGTCAATAGTGATGCAGGGTGTGATGAATGTTCCTATGGCATATCATGGGCTGTAAGCGGCGGAGTCGCCACCCGAAAGGCATCGCACGGAGGCTCCTGGGAGGGCGCCAGATCTTTCATAAGAATTTATAAAGCTGAAGATCTGGTCATTGCCATCATGTCTAACAGAACCGGGCATGAAGCGCGGGATGTAAGTACGCTGGCTGAGGATATTTACAACATTGTGAAATAGGAAACTGGAGCAGTTGCCTATTTCACAATGTCCAAACCCAATCAATTCTTCCCAATACAATTCAAATCCTCAAAGGCTTGTTTCAGGCGCACGACGAATGATTTTTCGCCTTCGCGGAGCCAAACGCGTGGGTCGTAGAATTTCTTGTTGGGCTTGTCGTCGCCATCCGGGTTGCCGATCTGGCTTTGCAGGTAGCCGCGTTTTCCTTCGTAAAAATTCCGAACGCCGTCCCAAAATGCCCACTGCATATCGGTGTCGATGGTCATTTTCACAGCTCCGTATTCATTGGCTTCGCGGATTTCTTCGCGGCTGGAGCCTTAACCGCCGTGGAATACAAAGTTGACAGGCGTTTTTCCGGTCAGGCCGAATTTTTCGCGGATGTAATCCTGCGAGTTTTTCAGGATGATAGG
>JAEUUR010000566.1 GCA_016787465.1 Saprospiraceae bacterium
ATGCCGGGTAACGGCCACACGTTTTCTTCCATCTTCCGGCAGTTCACGCAGCCATGGCCTGTAAAATCCAGAAATACGGGTTTATTTTGAAGCTTGGCTGCCGCCAGGCCCTCGTCGAAATCGTGGTAACAATCCAGGTTGTGCGGGCATCCGGGGCCATCGTGTTTATTGCCTTTGTGGTCGTGTTTGTAGCTGTAATGCACCGGCGGCGCCAGGCCGCTTAACAAGGAGAGTGACTGGTAATTTACCAGCCCCCAGCCCATGTACAAGGCAAAAGCCGCAGAGGCCAGTCCGACTGCCAGGCGTGTAGGTCCCGGGCGATCTTTTGCGCCTTTCCAGCCCAAAATACCGAATTGATAGAGCGCCAGCACGGTGAATACCAGGATCCAGATCACCAAAAACGTTTCAAAACGAAGCAGCTTCCATTGCTCGGCCATGTCGGCCGTGCTGAAGAATTTGAATGCCAGGGCAAGTTCGACCAAACCCAGGGTCATCTTCACGTTGTCCATCCAGCCGCCTGATTTTGGCAGGGAGTTGAGCCAGCCGGGAAACATAGCGAACAACCCGAAGGGCAGCGCCAAACCAAGCCCAAACCCGAACATCCCGATGGCCGGTTTGGTGGGAATGATACCCAGGAGCGAAGCTCCGGCGTTGGAGCGCGCCGCTTCAACCAGCAACGTGCCTACAATTGGGCCGGTGCAGGAAAACGACACCAGCACCAGGGTAAATGCCATAAAAAAGGTGCCGATCAGGCCGCCGCGATCAGCCATCCGGTCGCTTTTATTTACCCAGGAAGAGGGCAGGGTGATTTCGTAAAATCCGAAAAAGGAAAAAGCGAATACCACCAACAAAGCAAACACGATCAGGTTGAACCATTTGTTGGTACTCATGTCGTTGAGCGCCGTTGGGCCCAAGGCGGCGGTAACTGCCGAACCCAGCGCCACGAAAATCAGCACGATACTAATTGCGTAGATAAATGCATTGCGCAGCCCTGTTTTGCGGTCTTTGGAACGTTTTACAAAAAAACTGACCGTCATCGGAATCATCGGGAACACGCAGGGTGTCAGCAGAGCGATCAGGCCTCCGAGGAAACAAAAAAGGAAAATGCTGGCGATATCGGCGCCCTGGCTGCTCCCGGAAGTTACCTGGGCATTGCATTCGCCAAAAGGGTCGCCGGCGTTGATTTCCGAACGTTTAGAGAAAAAAAAACCTTTAAAATTTGGGTCGTTTGGCGCTACCGGCGTTTCGGAACCTCCGATTGTTGGCGTTGCTACACCCTGGGTTGTATCGCCACCAACGGCAGGTGCGACAGGCGTGTTCAGGTCTGCTTTTCCGTTACCCGGATCGGCGCCTTGTCCGCCTTGTGTGGGTGTGGCCGGTGCAGCCGGGGCGGTCCCACAGTTATTCAGCGCAGGAATCTTGAATGAAAAATCGACATCGCGGGGAGGCAAGCAACGATCGTCGTTGCAGGTCATGTAATTGATGTACCCTGTCACCGGCAATTTCGGGTCGATCACCTCGATGCGTTGGGTCAGGATCGCTTTGTGTTTGAACTTGGTCAGGTTCATATCAAACACTTTGTCGTGTGTTTTGATGATATCGCCCGATTCTTTGGCTTTTCCCACGAGTTTGTAATTGGCGCCCGGACTGAAGGTGAGGGTGGTTGCCACCGGCCCGTCTTCGCTTTCCAAAAACTGGGAATAGGTGTACCAGCCGTCTTCGATGTTGCCGGTAAAGATCAGATCTACCTGGCAATTACCTGCGTCTTTAGCCGTAAACGACCAGGTAACCGGATTTTGGGCGGCGAGTTGACTGATTGAGCTAAAAGCAATCAGTAATATGGTGGTGATGTGGGGAAAAATCCTGCGGATCATAAGTTACCTGGATTTGAATGTAAGTAAGACTGGCGCTTACAAATAATAAAGTTTAAACCGCCAATCCCGGATATTGTTTTTCGGTTTGCAAAGAAACAATCAAACATAGGCAGGTTGCATGTATCAAAATGCTTTAAAAGAATTTTAACCTCTAAAAATCATTAATTTGTCCGCACGAAGCTATTCTGCAGCTTCTTTTTGAGGAGGAAAACATGCTAAATGCTGTGAATTTCACGCTCTAAAACCTTTTTTCTAAAATTATTGAACTTTTGATTTGAAATATTTGCGATTGTATTACCTTTGCGCTCCCAATTTTTGAATCAGTTTTTTACCACGTAGATTGGATAGATTATGGCGATGAAACGCACCTATCAACCGTCCCGTCGTTCGCGCAAGAACAAATTTGGTTTCCGCGAGCGTATGGCATCTAAAAACGGCCGCAAAGTTTTGGCACGCCGTCGTAAGCAAGGTCGCTGGAAACTTACCGTTTCCGACGAACGCCGCCTCAAGTAATTCCTGACGACCGGTTTTCCTGTCGTTTCAACATACCCGTCCTGTCGCAACCATGCTGCAGGACGGGTTTTTGTTGTTTCCCCGAAGTTCTAACTTCGGGGGGCATTTATTCAATTCCATCCCTGAAAATCAAGTAATTCAATCCGTGAAATCATGTAAATCAAACCAATCCGCGTTTAACTTTGCTCCTTATGCCTGCACCACGCACCTTTAGCCGTTCCGAACGGCTCAAAAGCGCCAAAGTCATTGCTTCGTTGTTCAAAAGCGGGCAATCACTCATGGCTTATCCGCTCAGGGTGGTGTGGGTAGTTCATGAAGCAGCGGAGCCGGAGGCGGCACGGTTGGCGATTTCAGTTTCAAAACGTTTGTTCAAAACTGCCGTGCAGCGCAACCGCATAAAAAGGCAAATCCGGGAAGCATACAGGTTGAACAAAGATGCTTTTTACCGGAAACTGGAAGAAAAAAACGTACATATCTCATTGATGCTCATCTATATTGCCAAAGAACCTTTGCCTTATGCAGAGATAGACGCAGGCATCAAAAAGATGATCAGAAAATTCGAATAACCGACCAACATGCTCAAGGCGTATTTTCCCAAACTCTCCCAACACCAACTTGATCAGTTGGAACAGTTGCAACCTTTATACCAGGAATGGAATGAACGTATCAATGTCGTATCGCGCCAGGATATCGACAACCTGATGGAGCGGCACGTACTGCACTCCCTGGCCATCGCCTGTGTGATCGGTTTCAGTCCGGAAGCGCGTATTCTGGATCTCGGCACGGGAGGTGGATTTCCTGGCATCCCGCTGGCTATTTTTTTCCCTGAAACCCGTTTTACCCTCGTCGATGCCACCGGTAAAAAAATCAGGGTGGTACAGGAAGTTGCCCAGTCGCTCGGCTTGCAAAACGTGGAAGGCATTCATGCGCGTGTGGAAGACCTGAAACTCCTCGGTCAGTTCGATTTTGTAACTACCCGCGGGGTGGCTACGCTCGACAAGCTCATGGCCTGGAGTCGTAAGTTCCTGAAAAAGAAACACATGCACGCGCTTCCGAACGGGCTGATTGCACTCAAGGGCGGAGACTTGACCCCGGAAATCAACTCTTTGCCGGGCAAGGGCCGCAGTTACACCGAAGTTTTCCCCATCCGCGAGTTTTTTAAGGAACCTTTTTTTGATGAGAAATATGTGGTGTATGTGCAGGGGTAGATCACGGATTAATCGGATTGAGCTGATTGCACGGAGGTTATGGAGAAAGTTGTCTACATGATGTGCTTCAGGGTTTAAATTCGGGAAGCTCCCAATCCTCGCCCAGCTCCTGCGGACTCCAAAACCGCTCTTTAAAATCAACCACACAATCGTTTTCAACGCGTACGCCTTCGGCTTCGAGCAGCTCCTGCATCAGTGTCGGGCTGCCGAAATGATGTCGCCCGCTGAGTTCGCCTTTCCGGTTCACCACGCGATGGGCCGGCACACGGTCTTCCGGTTGCACGTTGTTGAGCGCCCAGCCTACCATACGCGAGGCGCCCAAGGCCAGAAAATCAGCGATGGCGCCGTAGGAGGTCACGCGCCCGCGCGGGACGGCGCGCGCGACGGCATATACCAGGTCGTAGTAGGTTGGTTTGTTGTTCATTGTTATTTGTCCGCAAGTTTGGGCAAGGTTTCCGTCAGATAGGATTCCAGGTGATCACGCAACACCAGGCGGCTCAATATTTTCCGTTGGCGATCGAGGGCAATAACCGTGGGCGTGCTCGGCACTGGGAACTGCAGATTGATTTGTTTGCGTTGCGGCTGCGGAATGTAAGTGTTGATCCATTCCGTCGGGTGGGCCTGTAAAAAATCTTTCCAGCCGCTTTCAACTTTATCCAGGCTCATGGCATACACTTCGAGGCCCTGGCTATGGTATTTTTTATAAAGTTCGGCCAAAACCGGTTCAAATTCTTTGCAATGCGAGCAATTGCTTTTCCAGAAAAGCAGAAGCGTCATTTTGTTTTTTGCGCACACGTCGTTGAGCGAAACCGCTGATCCATTCAGCCCCGGAAGTTGCAAATCCGGCGCCTGTTTTCCGGGCTCGCAATTTTTCAATGCTTCGATGAGGTTTTTAGTAGCGTCGGGCAGGGGTGATTCATCGGAGCAATCGGGTGGATACCAGGTAAGCAGGTGGTACATAGCGCCTTCGTTCATGTGTTCCAGGGCTTTGTCGAGCAGGTATTTGAACAGGAACAAATCGACGGCCTGGTTGCCGTTCCGGCGGCCCATGACGGCATCGATACATTGTTTGCTGCCTTCCACCTGGCTATGGTCGAAGAAGTTATAATACCGGTTCAAGGCTTTCATGAAGGCATTGTGGTACAAATTGCCTTCGTACTGAAAAATGATCTTGTCGAGCTCGTGGGCGATGGCGAATTCATTGGCGCTCGCCTTGGCATCTTTCGGATAATCCTGTTTTTGAGGTTGGTAGAGCAAATTCGCTACGATATCGCCGCAAAAAGTGCCTTTGTAGGTGGTAGCGGTTTCGCGACATACCTGATTCAAGGCAAGTTCGGCGGCCTGTATTTGCTCAGGCGTTGCCCTCGAAGTGCTATCGCGCAATTTATTCAGGTTTTGGTAGGCTGTCATGAGTTTGAAATACCGGTCGTTCTCGGCCGAGCCCTGCACGAGTGCCGGGCCGCCGTTCATCGCCGTGGCGTCCAGGTCGAACACCAGCAGCGTATCGCCTTTTTCGGCCGGCGCGATCACAAAATCGGCCCAGCTTTTGTTTTGCCCGGCCAACCTGATCCTACATTGCCCTTGTAACTTGGGTTGTACGGTTTGTATAAACGCGCCGTTGTCCAGTTGCAAAATGCCCAGTTGTTGCCAGTGATCCACATTCCAATATTCCACCAATGCCACCTGAATGGCTGTTGGCGCCAGTTTGTTTACTTTCCCACGCAGGGTAACCTGTCCGCTTAGAAAAACGGGCAAAAACAAGGTAAAAATCAGGATTTTCTTCATATCAAAAAACAACATTTATCGAAAATGTAAACATGCAACTCAAATAAAAACAGGCAATTAGATTGACAAAAATCAAAAAACTATTTGGGCTTTCAAGGATTTCCTTTTCGAGGTTGTTTTTTACAAGGAGTAACAAGAGGTTACAGGAGTTACAGAAGGTATCGAAAAAACTCCTGTAACTCCTGTAACCTCTTGTTACTCCTTGTAAAAACATAGAATGCCAAGCTATTCAAATCACAAGCCGTAAAAACCCAAAAATCAATTTCCGCGTTTTCTCGACTTCGTCTCGAAATGACAGACTTCGTCTCGAAATGAGATGCTCATCAATTATATAGTCCTAAAAATCCCAAAATCAATTTCCGCGAAATCCATAAATCCCACAAATCCGCGATCAAAAGTCGCAAAGAGATCGGTTATGTTTCAACCATTTTTCCTTGTCCTGATAATCGGGCATATAGTATGAAACCAGCGACCAAAAGCGGTCGGAGTGATTGAGTTCCACCAGGTGCGCCAGTTCATGTAGCATCACGTAATCCTGCACCGGATCGGGTGCGAAGAGCAGCCGGGTAGAGAGGTTGACGTTGTTGTGCGACGAGCAGCTGCCCCAGTTGGAGTGGTTATATTTCAGGTTGACGCTTTTGATGTGTTGCCGAAACGTGCGATCGTTCCAATCGAGCACGCGCCGGTGGATTTCGGGGTAAAAATCGCCGGCGACGACGCGCGACAGCAGGGTTTTGATACTCTTTTGGAGGTGAACCGGGCTGGAATGCCCCGAAAGTTGCAGGTAAATGGTATCGCCGATGAGGCGGGCGGTATGGGTGGCTCGTGTTTCAATATTGACGTCGAGCCAGTAGCGCCGTTGGCCGACGGTCAATTGATCGCCGGTTTGGTAGGTTTTATGCTCGAAGGGTTTGCGCATGGCGGGTTTTTCAACAAAAACCTGGCCGATCCAGACTTCGAGTTTGGCGAGTTGGCCGCGGATAAAATCGGCCTGCACGCCGTACGGAACGCGCAGTGTAGCGCGTTTGCCGGTGAGGCCGAAGCGGGTATCGCGCCTTCTTTCGAGGAAAATTTCGACCGGAATTTCCAGTCCGCCGGATTGAATGGTTGCCTTGTATTTCAAAGCAGAAGCAAAGGTGTTTAAGCTTGGTTGGGGTACAAAGGTAAGGGGAATGGGGGCCATCAGGCCAAAAATATTCACTTCTCAAATTATTATTAACATAAAAATTACTTTGAAACAAAATCTGAATACGATTGGGGCTATTGCATGATTTGAACGGTTGAAAATATCTTTTTCCCTATTTTAGTTGCCACTAACAGTTATAATGCCGCCCAAGCCCCCCACTTTGGATTTTATGAGTTGGGATTGGGCGGCTAAAGTTTTGTTTCAATGACGTTTATCAATCTATATAATCGTTAATTCTTTTTTTGATTGGTAAATTTGTTGAGCTCAGCTTTAGATCTGGTTGCCAATTGTTCTGTTTCTTCTGCGTATTTCCTCGCTTCTTCTATAGAGGAACGTGATGCTTTTGTGATTTTTATCTTATCAAATGCTATCCGAGCCTTTTCTGCTTCGGTTTTGAGATTTTGATATTCTTTATTCAGGATAGCAGTATACTTTTTTATTGCTTTTGCATCTCCTTTTTTTACGTCAGTAATCAGACAACAGCCTTCAATTGTGTGCCACCCTCCATCACATTCTGCGCATTTCCCAGCGCCTTCGTGTGATTCACAAGCTGCTTTTGAAAAATATAATATTCCCCAGTTCTTTGTAGAAAATGAAAGCAAACTTCCAATAAAGAGCAAAAGAAGTGGAAAATAAGTGAAAAATTTTCTGTATTTCATTTTATTACATGTTAGATAATTATGCCTACTCTGTACAGTTTTCGGCGGCCCTGTTGCCTCTAATGTTTTAAGTCAATTTGGCGTTTTGACTATTTTAGGTGAAAAATTTATCGTCGGCTTATCATTACCAACTCCCCAAAAAATATATCTATTTTTAAATAGTCATATAGTATAGGAAAATGAATACTTTTATTGCCGTTCAACACAGCACACGAACCAATCAAACAGCACCATCTCTCCTAATTAACCAAATTAAATTTGATTTTTTTTCAAACAAATCAGTAATAGTGAGACAAGGATCGATGTTTCACCAACAATAAAACAAATCAACTATTATCATTTTTCCCCGTGTTTTCTTTGATCCAAAAGCCCTTTTTTAAATAATATATAAATCAAATCTCAATAAAAAACATATCATTTTTCCCCGTGCTTTTTTTGATAGTACCTTATTTTTTTTGAAAT
>JAEUUR010000623.1 GCA_016787465.1 Saprospiraceae bacterium
GATGCCCATGATCGCCCATATCGATGGTACGATGCCCATCGCCACACATTTCGATGGGCGATACCCATCGCTAACATATTTCGCCCCTTCGGGGCTTGATGCGAGCCCTGAAGGGGCGAAATATGTTAGCATATGGTGTCAGCGGGGGGCGTATCGATGGTACGATGACGTCCCGAATTGATGGTGCGATGCCCATGATCGCCCATATCGATGGTGCGATAACCATCGCCACACATTTCGATGGGCGATACCCATCGCTAACATATTTCGCCCCTTCGGGGCTTGATGCGAGCCCTGAAGGGGCGTAATATGTTAGCATATGGTGTCAGCCATATGAACGATGTTGCCATATGAATGATGTTGCCATATGAATGATGTTGCCATATGAACGATGTTGCCATATGAACGATGTCGGGATATGAACGATGTCGGGATATGAACGATGCCGGGATATGAACGATGTGCCGCCATTTAAAAATTAATCCCAAACATACCGTTCATCGAATTCGACGTTGTATTTGGTCAAAATCGCCAGATATTCCTCCGTAAACGTTTTTTTTCGGTGATGCTCGTGCTGATTCGCAATGTATTTAATGACGGAGTTTACATCGGAAGGTTTAACGGAAAACGCCCCATATCCATCCTGCCAATAAAAATTTTGATACGCCTCGCCTTTGGTTTTTATCCATTTGGAGGAATGCGATTTCAATTCCTCCATGAGTTTCATGAGGGCAATTTTTTTGGAAAGCATGCAGAGAATATGGACGTGATCGTGATAGCCGCCGATCTTGATTACTTGACAATCGAGGTTGTTACAAATGCCGCCTAGATAACTGTGCAGCTCTGCTTCTATTTCGGGCAGGATGAAAGGTTTTCGATGTTTGGTGCTAAAAATGATATGGAGGTAGTTTTTAACGAGTGATTGTCCCATAGTTTTTTGGTAGGTATTTGAGTTGAAAA
Organism: Saprospiraceae bacterium; assembly: GCA_016787465.1. Taxonomy (GTDB): domain Bacteria; phylum Bacteroidota; class Bacteroidia; order Chitinophagales; family Saprospiraceae; genus M3007. Next base: position 961 of record JAEUUR010000623.1, read on the forward strand.
ATTATACAGCCCCAATATCCCGGATCGCGCCAACGAGCTTATCCAATTCCTGAGGCGTGGTGTACACATTCGGCGTTACACGAACCCCGGTGATCTTTTCCCACTCGATGGACACGGTGTGGATTTTGTATTTATTGAACAACTTTTCTGCAATCTCTCCCGGTTTTTTGCCTTCGATGCCGAAATTGCCAATAGCGCAACTCCATTTCGGATGCAGGGAAGTGTAGAATTTAATGCCCTGCACATCCTTGACTTTCGACATCCAATAGTGTTTGAGGTAGTGCAAACGCTCTTGTTTGCGTTTGCCGCCGATCATGTTGTGCAGATCAATGGAATAGCCCAGGGCCATTTCGATGGGGAAACTGCGCGTACCCAGGTTTTCAAATTTGCGGATATCGCCGCTTTGCGGCTCAGGCGCCGACAACAAAGGCCATACCTTTTCAATTTTTTCCTTCCGGATCCACATCATCCCCGTGCCGATAGGGCCGCAAAGGAATTTGTGCAGGCTGGTGCCGAAATAATCGCAGTTGAGTTCCGGTATTTTGTAATCCAGCACGGCGAAAGAGTGCGCACCATCTACGAGCGATTCCACCCCGCGCGCGCGCGCGGCGTCGGCAATCCTGCGAGCCGGAAGCACCTGGCCACTCCAGTTGATGATATGGGTTATATGTACAACCTTGGTTTTATCCGTAAACTTGGACAGGTAGGCATCCACGAAATAATCCTCATCCTCGGAAGGCAGGTTCAGATCTACCCAAACTAGTTTAATGCCGTCGCGCTTTTCACGTTGTTTCCATGCGTTGATCATGTTGGGATAATCGTATTTGGAAAGCACCACTTCATCGCCGGCCTTGAGGTTAAGCCCGAAAATGATGGTATTCAGCGATTCGGTTGCATTTCTGTTGAACGAAATTTCTTCGGCGCTGGCGCCGGCCAGGTTGGCCAGGTTGTCGCGCAATGGCTCCCGATCCTGATCCAGTATCCGCCACATGTAATAGGAAGGCGCTTCGCTGCACATGCGGTTGTAATAGTCCAGTGCATCCATGGTCGATCGCGGCATGGGGCAAACGCCGCCGTTATTGAGGTTAATGATCGTTGGACTGGCTGCATATGCCAGTCGCACCTGACGCCAGAAATCTTCATCGTTTGAAGTTTCATTCAAACCTGAAGGAATCGATGAAAAGTTTGGAAATGCGGCTGCAAAGTTCTGGTGAAGGGCGAAGCTGCCCAAAAGAGCAGCTGTTTGGCGAATAAAACTACGACGAGGCGCCATTTGTTATGTAGATAAAGGTTAGATGAATGGAATACCGGTCGGAAAGTTGCAAATAAATATCCGGTTAACCATTAGGAGCGCGGAATTAAAATACCTGAGCGTGTGCATTTTCACTTCCGTTTGCATCCTTTGGTTTACATTTGGCGGCGAATTCTCTGACAACCAATCATGTTGCAATTTTTTCGGCCCCGTACTTCCGAACACGTGAGTGATGAACAGTTGCTGGCTGCCTATGTAGAACAAGGCGATGCCGATGCGCTGGGTAAGCTCTATGAACGATACATGCCGATGGTGTATGGGGTTTGTTTGAAAATTTTGAAAGACCGGGGGAAAGCCGAAGATGCAGTTATTGCAATTTATGAAGAGTTAACCAGAAAAGTGAAAGCACATGAGGTGGACTCGTTTCGTGGATGGTTGTATGTGTTGGCCAGAAACCATTGCCTCATGGAATGGCGCAAAAAACAACGCCGCCCAACCGACCACCATGCCCCGGAAGATATGGTGCGATACGACGCCATTGAAGAAGCCTTTGAATATGAATTGCCGCAACAACGCGATCCATTGAAAGAGTGCCTGGAAGAATTGAATGAACGGCAGAAAAAATGTGTGCTTTGGTTTTATTACGAGGACTATTCCTATAAAGCCATTTCAGATATGATGCAGGAAGATGTAGGCAAAGTGCGGTCTTATATTCAAAACGGCAGAAGAAACCTGAAACTTTGCCTTGAATCAAAAACAAACTAACAACGATCAACCAACCTTAACTTCATGACAAACAACGAAGATGTACGATTCCTGGAACTGCTGCGACGCTGGCAGTCGGGGGATTTTACACGCGCAGATGAGCGTGAGTTGTTTGCATTGGCAGCTTCAGACCCATTCCGGCAAGAAGCCTTGGAAGGCTTTATGGTGTTTCCGGAGGCTGATCATGTGCATACGCTGGAGTTGTTGAAAAGGCGATTGCCTCGGAAGCGTAAAAAAGTGGTGACCATGCCACAAATGTTTGCCATTGCTGCAGCATGCTTGTTATTGATCGCTGCAATTTGGTTTTTTAACGTAAAACCGATGCCGGGCGCCGATGAAACGCTCGCTCAACAGGAAACAGCCGCTCCCGTACCTCCAACCAACTTGCCTCCAACCGGCCAATCTGATGCCGCAAAACTCGACCCTTTGCCATCATCCCGCGCCAAAACAATCGACACTGACCGTTCGGATGCCGCTTCCGGCCAGGCGCCCATAGCTGATAAATCTGGCCCCGGCTATGCCGATGTTTCCAAGTCCGACGACATGTACGCACAACCACCCGGCGCTATTGCCGAACGTTCAACAAACGTGGCTCCGGAACAAGAGCTGGCTAAAGAATTTATAACAATCGACGAGCAAAAAACACCCTCCTATCCGGTTACCAGCGCGCCGACAGAATCCCGCGCTGAAGGAGACGCGTACAAAAAAAAGGCGCCTGCCAAAGCAAAAAGCAAGGCCGATTCCATTTCGTTGGTTGGCGCCAACCCGGTAAATGGTTGGGATGCATTTAACCAGTATGTTCGCAAAAATGCCAGATTGACCCCGGCCGCATTAGCCAACAATGTTTCTGGTATTGTTCGACTGCGGTTTTACGTGAACCAGAACAACCTGCCTGAAAACTTTGAAATTGTCAACAAACTTGGTTTTGGTTGCGATGAAGCGGCTATTCAATTGGTAAAATCATGGTCGTGGGTTCGGGAAAACAACCAACCTGTTGTAGTTGATATACCTTTTGTCAGGTAGAGCGAGCCGGATCACCATTCATCATTCATCAGTAAAAAATAATGACTCCGCTTGCAGAAAGAATGCGTCCTCAATCGCTCGAATCCTATGTCGGGCAGCAACACCTAGTAGGAGAGGGGGCCGTATTAAAGCAGGCCATTGAACGCGGAAAAATTCCTTCGTTTATTCTGTGGGGGCCGCCGGGGGTAGGCAAAACCACCCTGGCACAGTTGATCGCTAAGCTATTGGACAAACCGTTTTTTCAACTTTCGGCAGTCAATGCGGGGGTGAAAGACGTTCGGGAAGCCATTGAAAGCGCTGATAAACAAAACTTGTTCCAGCAACGCGGCGCAATTTTGTTCATCGATGAAATCCATCGGTTTTCAAAAAGTCAGCAAGATGCTTTGCTTGGCGCCGTAGAAAAAGGGATCGTTACTTTGATCGGCGCTACTACGGAAAACCCTTCGTTTGAAGTGATCCCGGCACTTTTATCGCGCTGCCAGGTTTATGTACTTCAAGCCTTGTCAAAAGATGAATTAATCGGATTGGTAGATCGCGCCTTGAATGGAGATGCCTGGTTAAAAAGTCAGCAAATTGAGGTGAAAGAATATGATGCGCTGCTGTTGTACTCCGGCGGCGACGCGCGTCGGTTACTGAATGCCCTTGAGTTGATAGCTAATTACCGAAAACCGGAAGAGTCGCTTGTTATTACCAATGAACTCGTACAAACGTTGATTCAACAAAACCCGGGTTTGTACGACAAAACCGGCGAACAACACTACGATATCATTTCGGCATTTATCAAAAGTATGCGCGGAAGCGACCCCAATGCGGCGGTTTACTGGCTGGCACGTATGCTGGATGGAGGGGAAGACATCGAGTTTATTGCACGGCGCATGGTTATTCTGGCCGCAGAAGATATTGGCCTGGCTAATCCGAACGCCTTGCTGCTCGCAACCAGCACCATGGACGCGATTCGGATGATCGGCATGCCGGAGGGCAGAATCATCCTGTCGGAGTGTGCTATTTACCTGGCTACTTCACCCAAAAGCAACAGCGGTTACATGGCCATCGAAAAAGCACTTAGCCTGGTGCGCCAAACCGGCAGCTTGCCCGTGCCGCTTCACTTGCGCAATGCGCCAACTAAGTTGCTGAAGGAATTGAATTATGGTAAAGACTATCAGTACGCCCATGATTTCGAAGGCAATTTCGTGCAACAAAGCAACCTGCCCGAATCAATCGATGGAACCATTTTGTATGAACCAGGCGCCAATCCCGGAGAAGAACGCTTCCGTGCCAAACTAAAGGAAGATTGGAAAGGAAAATATAATTACTGATTCATCATTCATCATTCATCATTCATCATTCAAAAAGTGGCACGTAAATCTTCAAATTCAGGTGGTTTTTTGTTCAAATCCGGTGTTTTTGCCGTTTTAGCCGGACTGGCATTTTGGCTTTTCAATCATTTCGGCGGAAAGAAGACGGACACTCCCATCGATGAAAAACCGCCTATCGAAATACCCGACTCCAGTGACAAACCAGCAACACCCGTTTCGGAAAGTCAGGTGCCACAATCCATTTTGCCCAAATCGTCCGGTGAGCTGGTGGAGCACACCTGGTTTTCGCTTGCTTACAATGAAGACCACGAGCAGGCAGAGTGGGTCGCATACGAGCTCACGCGCACGCGCCTGAACGAAAATTGGGCAGAACGCCCCAATACTTTCCGGCCCGATGCCGCCGTACGTACAGAAAGCGCGACGCCTCGCGATTACAGCGGCAGTGGGTTCGATAAAGGCCATCTTTGCCCCGCAGCTGATATGGCTTTCGATGCAACAGCCATCGATGAAACTTTTTTTATGAGTAATATCAGTCCGCAACAACCGGCATTTAACATGGGAATTTGGCGCGAACTCGAAGAGCTTACCCGCGATTGGGCAAGAAAATTTAAAAAATTATATGTAGTCACAGGGCCGGTTTTTTCCGGCAATGCACAACAAATCGGCTTCAGCAAGGTGAGTGTGCCTTCAGGGTTTTATAAAGTACTCTTAGCTCCTGATCAATTAAAAACGATCGCTTTTGTGTTGCCAAATAGCATGAGTGATAAACCGGTGATGTCGTATGCCTGCAACATTGATCGGGTTGAAAAATCAACCGGCATTGATTTCTTTCCAAATATACTTAATGGTCTGAATGAAGAACTGGAAGCTTCCCTCGATCCGGAAGCCTGGCCGGTTAATGCTGGAAGGCAGGAACAACGCATCAAAGTGTGGAACCTAAAACGGGAATAAAGCGCGCCTGCGTGTTTTAATATTGGGATATGCAGCAACTTGATCTAAATTTGCAGCGTTCACCATTGATAACTCTTAGTTTGTATGCGACAATCACTCAGGTTTTTAATAGTCGGTCATTTGTTTTTAGTTTTCATCGCTTGTAACGACTATACACCTGTGCCCAAGCCGCGCGCCTACCCCAAGGTGGTGTATCCTGTGAAATCCTACCAAACATTCGATCAATCTTACTGCGGTTTCACGTTCGATCAGCCGACCTATGCCACCATTGAACACGACACTACTTTTTTTGATGAAAAAGCGAAAAGCGATTGTTGGTTCAATATAGCAATTAAACAACTGAACGCTAAAATCCATTGCAGTTATTACCCCATCTCAACGCGTAAAGATTTTGATGAATTAGTCAAAGATGCGTTTGAAATGACGAACAAGCACAACGTCAAGGCAAGTTATATCGAGGAGCTTCAGGTCGACAGGCCGGAAGACAAGGTGTATGGCATCGTTTTTAATGTGGAAGGCCCTGCGGCGTCTTCGTACCAGTTTTTTCTAACAGATTCTGTGAAGCACTTCGTCAGGGGGGCTTTGTATTTCAACACAGAAGCACGCCCGGATTCGCTGGCGCCGGTAGTCAACTTTGTAAGGGAAGATTTAGACAGAATGGTAATGACTCTGAAATGGAATTGAACGCCAAATTTTTGGCCTCAAACGATTTCACCGTTTACCATGATCTCTTTATAACGTGTTTTTGACGTGGTCGGGTCAAAAAGTTGGTCGCCATCAAGCGATTCACCTTCCGCGATCGTGATTTCGTATTCCTCATTGATCATAGCCACAGAACGGAACACTTTCTCCTCCTGAACCCGCATGCCGGCAATTTCTTCATGGCCAATCAGCCCACCTTTGAGGGTGTATGTAGCAAGGGTATATTTGTAATTCAACAACTCCGCTTTCCACCACACTACGGCGATAAAGTTTTCAGTATCCGCAATGGAGAAGCAAGGAATGAATTCTGTAAATTCATCCATTTCAGTTTGTTCAACCGGAAGTATGAATGTTTCGATTTCTGTTTCAGAAAGAGGCTCATTTTCAACCCCAAAAACATGATGTGTGGTTTCGCCCAATGTAATGGGCATTGTCACTGCAGGGAATTTTGCTATAAAGTCGGTAAAACTCATCAGGTTATTTTATAAATTCTTCAAAATCTGCCAATTGAACGCCTTTTAGAACCCTTGGTACTTTAGCTTGACCATTCATTTTGCCGCGTTTCGACAACCAGTTCATAAACACTTCATTGGGAAGGAATTTCGCGCGCACCTGTCGCAGGGCATAACGGCGTTCTACAGCATAGTCGTCGTTCAAGCGGGATAATTCGGCATCGATCACACGCACAAACTCTTCCTCTGTAACTGCCGGGTTTTCAAGTGAAACAAACCACTGGTGCGCCCAACCGGTACCTTCCCGGACTGCAGCAACTGAAAACTCTCCAACCCCTGCTCTAAGTTGTTCATCAACGGCTCTGACTGCTGCAGAAAGGTTGTCGATGGATACGTGCTCGCCGCATGCTGAAAGGAATTGTTTCGTACGGCCCGTTACCCTGATTTCTGCATTTTCAACATTGGTAAATTGGATGGTGTCGCCCAACAAGTAACGCCATACGCCGGCAACGGTATTCAACAAAAGCGCGTAATGCACGCCCTCTTTTACCTCGTCGAGCCGTAAGCTTTCTGGTTGTTCGCTTCTCAAATCTCCATCTTCATTGAAGTTTTTATCATTAAACGGTACAAATTCAAAGAAAATGCCACTGTCGGTCATCAACTTCATCGAACGGTTCTCCGGGTGTTGCTGATAGGCGAAGAAACCTTCTGAAGCTGTGTAACTGTCCAAGTACAGAATCGGTTCACGGAACAATCCTGCCAGCGACGGAATATATGGATCGATCAATACACCGCCATGAACAAACAATGAAAAGTTGGGCCACAATTCATGGATGTTTTTAACGCCATGTTTATCGACAATACGTTCGAGCATGAGTTGCAGCCACATCGGATTGCCTGCGGCAAATCCGACGTCCCATCCGGGCGCTTCATCCGCAATTTTTTCTATCCGATCGCCCCATTCTGTCAAATCCGTGATGTGCCGCCCGGGCCTGTAGAGGCGTTCCATGATAAAAGGGCGGTTCAGCCCAAGAATTCCGGAAAGATCGCCAAACCAGTGGTTGCCTTGCCGCTGGAGTTGGGTGCTGGAGCCGATCATCAGCATTTGTTTGGTGTACTGACTGGCGGGAATGCCATAGTTCGTAAGGTCAAAAAACAATCGCCGCGATACTTTTTTCATGCCTCGCAGCAAATCTTCCGTGATTGGAATGTATTTGGATGCAGATTGGCTCGTGCCGCTTGAAAGTGCATAATAGGGGACGACACCTGGCCAGCAAACATCGCTGGCATCTTCAAGGTGGGATTTACTCCACCATTTTTCGTAAATACCATTGTAATCCGTGGCCGGCACCGCTTTTTTAAATGCTTCAATCGGATCGTCGGCCCACATCAACTCATGAAATCCGTACTCGAGCCCAAAGGCCGTGTACCGGGCTTCTCTTAACAACTCCATGAGTTGCTGATATTGAAGTTCAACCGGCGTATGACGCGGGTTGTCAACCAATGCGCCGAGTTTGGCGCTTTTTTGAATAATGGTACCTAAGATGGACATACACTGCGGCCTGCTTCGGTTTGGTTGAAACAGGCCGCAAAGGTACGCATTCGAGTGCTAGCTCTGATGTTGTACGACGATTTTGCTTGTAAATCAGTCCAAATTAAATTGTCCCTCTACCAAATAAATTCCGGATAGCAGCCAACAGGCATTAAATTGAGTAGAAGAAACATGAGATTGGTTATCTTTGCTGTGATAAGGCAAACGGTTGTAAGAAATGCCGGTTTGCGATTCACCCAATTACATGGTTGTTCAAAGTGGACGGTATTCTGTCTTCGTAACAATTCTACAAAACAAGGCCTATGTTCCGATCACTGATTAAACTTGCATTGGTAGCCATTGCGGCTATTTTGATTTATAATTATTTCTTCGGTACCAGTGAAGAAAAAGAAAATTCCCGCAAAGTATTCGGTCAACTTCGAGGAGTGGTGGAGTCAGTTACAGTACTTGTTAAATCTGAAAAAGCAAAGTTCGATGCAGGAAAATATGATGCCGCATTGGACAAGTTGGGAGAGGCGTATCGCGCTATTCGGCAACAGGCCCAACATGTAGACGAAAAGGTTATCAAACGGCTCGATGAATTGGAGCGCCGAAAAGCAGATCTTGAACAGGAATTGGAAAGCATCGACCAGGCCGACCAGCAAACTACCACAACACCTCCTCCGGGCAAAAAGGGCGTAAAACCGGATGCTAAAGCTGAACAGGCAAAGGCTGCAAAAGCGGCCGATCAACAACGTAGAAAAGAGGCCCTGCAAAAAGAACTGGATGACCTTCTACGCGATTCCGATGCTTTGTTACAACAAGCTGAACAATAAATTTGGCCGGGTTTTTGCCTCCATGCCGTCCGATCAGCACTTGCTTTTGGTCGGGAAACCCTGTACATTCGTAACCCGAAATGAACGTTTGATCTGATGGGGTGTTCATAGCCCAAACAATCACCTCGATGCCGTGTTTTGCTTGACCTACCTTGTGATGAAGTGCAGTTCAGTTTGCAGGGTTTAAAAAGCGATTTGGATAGTTTTTACAGTAAGAAGCTGCTGAAAGTACTTAATGCAGCCTCAAAGAATGATTTGACATGACAGAATTTTTGCAGCAAATATTTGGCAGCGATTGGGAAAATTCGCTGATCATCATATTCAACCTCATATTAATTGAAAGTTTGCTTTCTGTTGACAATGCAGCAGTATTGGCTACCATGGTACTCGATTTGCCACCGGATAAACGAAAACTTGCGCTTCGGTATGGGATTATCGGTGCATATGTGTTCAGGGGGCTGTGCCTGATTTTTGCCGCTTGGCTGATTAAAATTTGGTGGCTCAAACCTTTGGGCGGACTTTATTTAATTTACCTCACCTGGGATTATTTTAAAGGCAAATCCACGCCCAAAAAGGACGACGACCTGCTGGAAAAGAAAACAAAATGGTATTTCAGGCTCACAAACGGCCTGGTTGGGCCATTCTGGGCCACCGTGATAGCAGTTGAGATCATGGACCTTGCTTTTTCGCTCGATAACGTGTTCGCTGCAGTTGCGTTTACCGATAATATTTGGCTGATTTGTATCGGCGTATTTATCGGCATCCTGGCCATGCGTTTTGTGGCACAATGGTTTGTCAAACTGCTTGAACGATATCCGTTTTTAGAAAAGGCCGCTTTTCTTGTGATCGGAGTATTGGGCCTCAAATTGTCGATGTCGTTGCCGTGCCACTTTTATAAGACAGAACCTTGGGCAATTTGGATTGAAAGTGAAACAGCCGATTTGATTGTTAGTATCATAACGGCATCTTTCTTTTTTGTCCCGATTCTCACTTCCAGATTTTTTGGATGGCCTTCTTCCAAATCAGAACATAAAGGCAACTCTGAGACAGAAACAGCGCCAGCCGAACAAATTCCGGCCGAAACTGAAGCTTAGGGTGTGTCTGAAAAATACTTACCGGCCCCCCCATCCCCCTCAAAAGCACCTTTGCGCAGCACCCAAAATCTGCTCTTTTCCATCTCGGCAGCATTTTTTAATTAGTTTTTTTTTGTGGGAAGGACACACTGAATACAGAGGAGCGGAACCCTTTACTGTCGAGGGCATAACAAAACCCATCTTCAATGTACAGGGTTTTCATAAATCCCTGTCGCAGATTTTCTTCGTGGTATAAATCAATACAAATGACCTTGCCGCCATAATTTGCGGTAAGATCGCTTTGTATGGTGTGGCCAATCACAATTCGTTTTCCGCCTGTTTGTTGCAAAATCCTTTTGAACTCTTCCGGTGAAACCAGGTTTTTTGCCAACCCGCGATACCAAAAAATACCGGTTTTAGTGTCAAAAATTGCACGCGCTTCCGCACTTTGGATGGCATAGTCCTGTTTGCCCAGATTTTGTCGGGCGAGCCGGTTGATATCCTGCAAACTTAGCTTGTACAAGGAAAGATCAGGACTGAAGCCGCCGTGACAAAAGATGTAATCGCCGATTTTCTCCACGGCATTTTTGGTGCGGAGCCACCGTCCCAGCTCGGAGTTGTTATCGTACCAAAATTTGTATTCTTCATTCATTCGTTTGGCATTCTCCAGATATTTCCTGCGCACATAGGTGGTATTTCCTTGCAAGTTCATCACTTCGTGATTTCCAAGAATAAAATGAACTGCGCCCCCGGAGGCAGCGGCTTCAGCCTCAAGTTTGTAGATCAACCACAAGCATTCGGTAACATTCAAACCTCGATCGAAAAAGTCGCCTACCAACACCAGGTGGCCTTTTTTATATATCCAGTTAAATTGCGCATCAATCACTCCCGCGCCTGTCAGCATGGTTTTAAATGCCTTAAAATTGCCTTCGATGTCGGATAACGCAAGCATCTTTTGTGGCGTTTCTGCGTAAATGGCAGGCGATTCTGTTTCTAATTCTTTCAGGGGAAATGTAAATTTATCGCCGGTTTCAGGCACCGTGCAAGTGAGGCTGATCTCGTTTTTGGCATCGAAATACTGTGTAATTACCTTGGCCCCTGTGTCGCGCATGACCACGTATTTGACCATGATTTTTGAGCCACGATAAAATACATGCGGTCCGTCAGCGCCGGCGCGTGAATTATCTGCCGGATCTGACGAGTTAGCGGCAAAGGAAGGCAATATGCATCCCCATAACAGGAAAGTGAATATGCGGCGAATCATAGCTTAACGAAAGTTGCAAACAGGTATAAACTGCAAAGGTACGAAGAATAAAGACAGCCTTACAAGTCCCGCAGCTGGTTAGCGCCCGCCTTTACTGTAAAATTTCCGCCATTTTTACGATTTACTCAACTTTCGCACCACCACTTCCAAACGGTTGTTTTGTTGATGTTCCTCGTCGGAACACTCCACTCCTTCCTTGCAATGGTTGCGCGGTTGTGTTTCACCCATGCCTTTGGTTGTAATCCGTTTTTCTTCGATGCCTTTGTAAACCAGGTAAATTTTGGCATTTTTAGAACGTTCCTCCGTAAGTTCCATGTTCAAACGTGCATCACCTCTGGTATCAGTATGCGAAATCAGTTCGATTTCCATTTCAGGGTAGCGTTTCATGATTTCCAATAAGGCGTCGAGATGCCGAATGGCGCCCTGATTCAACGTTGATTTGTTGTATTCGTAAAATACTTTGTCGAGTACCAGGGTTGATCCTTCGGTTAAGCCATTTGCGAGGGGCATTTCATCTTCGATGCTGATGTTGTCGGCAATTGGTCGCAATCTGACCTCCTGAAACGCGGTGGCGTCTTTTGAAATGTTGAGGCGATAGTTTTCCTGTTTAAACCCGGCCCGATCCACATAAGCAACATAATCGCCGTCGTTGGCAAGGCAAGCGTCGAACTCACCGCTCCAAGTGGTGCGCACCGTTTCACTGTAACCTGTAGCACGATGTACCAAACGAATGGTTGCATTGGCAATGCGGGTACCGTAATTGGTTGAAAGTACAATGCCTCCGGCACGCAAACAGGGCGGTGTTTCTGTCAATTTAAAATCCAGGTTGAGGTCTTTTTCTGTATCGACAAATATAAAATGTTCTTTAGCGGTATAACCTTTTGCCGTAACAATCACCAGGTATTGTTTATATCGGGTGAATTCAGTGAGCGCACCGCCTTCTGCATTGGAAAGCAAATCGGCTTTACCAAGCTCGCCAGCTCCTTTTCGTACAAGCGTTAAGGTGAGTTGGCTGGGGTCGTCTTGGCGCGGCACGAGATCCAGCGAATAAAAATCACTGCCTCCACTGATAAATCCATCATCAGTTGGTTGAAGCACCCTGATTTCTGCACCTTGCAAAGGATTGCCCGTTTTTTTATCGATGACAGAAATTCTGGCGGCGTTTACTTCCGGTTTGCCGGTACCTTCGATGCCGCTTGAAGCGAAAAACTGGTAAATATCGTCTTTCCCATAACCAACTTCAGGCCGATCACTTGCGAAATAGCCGCTGTGGCCGGAGTCGTCGATGATAAACGAATGATCGTTGGATGCGGAGTTGAATGGTTCGCCCATATTCACCACTTCTACCTCCACCGGATTGCTCATGGGGTTGTTTACGAAGTAAATATCCATGCCACCCAGGTTTTTTTCATGGCCGTTGGAGGAAAAAAACAGGGTGTTGAAAAAGCTCATGTAAGGAAAAAGTTCCTGCTTTTCGGTGTTTATGGCTGGGCCAAGGTTTACCGGGGCGCCCCAGCCATCGGCTTTGCGTTCAACGGCGTAAATGTCGTATCCACCGTAGCCGCCCGGCATATCAGAGGCGAAATACAACCATTTGCGGTCGGGGCTCAGGCTAGGGTACATGCAGGAGTAATCATCGCTGTTGAAGGGCAACTCTACTGGTTTGCTCCAATCTGGGAATCCGTATTCACACTGATAGATTTTTTGCGTCGACCGGCCGTTTTTGTTGGCTTTGATGACGCCGTCGGTGTTATTGTTTCTTGAAATATAGGCAGTTTGATAGTCGTGACTAAACGTCACAGCGCCTTCATGAAAGTCTGATTTCTTTAATACATTGAACTCAAATTTGGCAGGCGGAAGCAACTTGCCCAACGCATCGAAGGAGGAAAGGAAATGTTCTGAAAACGGTTCTTTGGTGCGCTCGTCGCGAGGGCCGCGTTTGGAACGCGACGACACGAAAATGATGCCGTTATCGTAGTACGCCGGCGCATAATCCGTGCCTGCTAAATTGAGGATATTGGCGTTTTCAACCCGAACAGGGAAGCGACGGTCGTCTTTTTCACGAAATCGTTCTTTGGATTTGCTTTTTGAAGACGATTGAGCCGACAAGCCAAAGGCTGTCAGCAGGATAAATAAAGTGAAGATTAAGTTGCGATTCATCTTTTTAAAATCATGTAACCAGTGTGATATATTTAAAAAGGCCTGCTGCCATCGTATTCCGTTACATTATCGGGTGGCGCAAACCACCAACGGGCCATTAATTCAAACGTACCGTTGCTTACCTTTCTCAATTTGGTAATTCCGATGTCATAAGAAAAACAAAAAAACAGGTTTTCTGTTGCCTGCAGGCCGAGCAATATATCAACGCTTTCTCCAAGTCCTTTGGTGTCTCCACCTACACGATATGTGAGCCCGCCGTAATACTTTTTTTTCAACAACAAACTTACGTTCGTTTCTACATCGAAAGGCGCGCCGATGGCATACCTGAACAATGCCTGCGGCGTGATCTCTAGCTCATCATTGGGTTTAAATGTATAACCACCCATCGCATTGACGTGTTGTACTTCTCTGGAAAAGTCTCCGATGTCTGCAAAATCGATGTTGTTAGGCACCAATCTCGGAACGGAAAGACCGGCATACCATTTGTCGTTATAGGCATAGTAATAAACACCCGCTCCTACATTTGCCACCACTTTGTTTTTGGGATCGATGGGAATGGCCTGGTCAAAATTGTCGATGGCGTAAATGCGATCATCCGCCCAATTCTGACGAATGTTGCGCACACTTGGTAACAAACCGGCCGAAAACACACCTCTTTTGAACTTAATACGGTAGGAATAAGCGAATTCAAAGGTCAGGCTGGTGCCGATTCCGATACTCTGACGAACGATTGACCCTCCTAGGCCAACCCGTCCGCCCAATGCAGGTTGGTTATAACTCAATACTTGAGCATCAGGGGCGCCTTCTACGCCCATCCATTGTTTCCTGAACACGGCTGTCAGGGTAGGGGATTCAAAACTGCCCGCATAAGCCGGATTATAAACCAGTTTGTTGAACATGAACTGGGTATACATTTGTTCCTGCTGCCCGGTAAGCGGGATGCCATAGAAACAGATAACCAAAGCGAAGTAGAGTTTTTGCATAGAATCGGATTTGGCTGTTTTTTTTTGGATGAATCAATTCGTTCTTTGCGACATTCAACGCTGCAATAAAACGAATCCGGAAATGGGCTTTTGGGTTCCAATCTGAATTAGATAAAAATAAGTACCTGCCGGTAAAGGCTCTCCGCTTGGCGATGTGCCGTCCCAATGCCCTGGTTCAGAAGGTTTGGGGTATTGGTCGGAATGATATACATAGTCGCCCCATTGGTTGTAAATCGTCACTTTGATCGGACTTTCAAGGCCTTCACCGGTAATGAAACACTCATCACCCAGAATATAGGTTTCATTTTGAGCGTCTCCATTGGGAGTAATGATGGTGGGCGGTTTGCAAGTGCCCGGCGCGCCGACAACAAAACTGACGGTTGCTGAGCTGCAGGCATTTTCGCATTGAATATTACAAATTCGATAGGTCATCACATCCGTTCCGGTGAAACCTGACGCTGGTCGGTAAAAAAACGAACCTGTAGTAGGGCCTGGGGAAATGGTGCCGCTGATTGGAGGGATAATTACGCTGACGTTGGGCGGGTCGGTTGGTAAAATATCGTTAAGCAGCACGTTAAACGGCGTTTCTGTTCCAAATACAACGGGTACCACATCTGGTATGGCTTGCGGATAAATTTCATATCGGGTGTAAAATGTATCCCTGGAATCGGAACCACACTTGGCATCGTTGGATGTCCAAATGATGGTATTGAAGCCCGTTGTCAGGTTGGAAACAGTGGTGGATGTAAGGTTGGAAGGAGAAAAGATCAGGTTGCCAAGTGGACTGGACCAGAGGCCTTTTTCCCAGGATTGCAGGTTGGGTACTACCGTCAAATTGGCTTCGTTTTCTCCAGTACATACGAAATCCGGCCCGCTTATATTGGGTTTCCCGCTGTAAACATGCACATATACTGTATCCGACTTTGCGCCGCAACCAATGTCGTTCAGGGTCCAGACGAACACATATCGGTTGCCCGGGTTCAAGCCGGTTACCGGCGATTGAGGTTCCAATGGATCGGCAATCTGGACCCCAATTTGGCCCATTTGACTCCATGAACCCGTGGAATATTGCCCCTGTGTTGCATTGAGCGAAACCTCCTCGCCAGCACAATGAAACTGATCGTCGCCCGCATGCGAGGATTCGGGCGCAACAACATTGATTTGAACCGTATCGGAGCTGAAATTTTCGCACCCGCCGCTGGAAAGCGTATAAGTAAACAAATACGTTGTTCCGGCAACCCCGGCAAACTGGGCGTTCGGCGTATCGCCATTTACAATGGACACCGGCATATTGCTCAAATGTTTCCATTGCCCTGTAATGTTGCCGCTTGGAGGCGTCGCTGTCAGAGGTATCATTGCGGAAGCACAGGCAGGGTGGTTTTCTGCAACTTGTGCAGAGTTGTCGGGAATCGTATCAAAAGACACTGAAACGATGTTCGAAAACGCCGAGTTACACCCTTGACCGTTGGGATTATCCTGCTTCCAGGCGCTTACCTGGAATTGATGAATACCTGGGGTGAACTGATTGGGGGCCAGGTTGGCAAAATTTAACACATGGGAAGCCCCTGGCCCTTGCAAGGTATCACCTGTTGCCGGATTAATCCAGGTGTATAATGCGCCTGGCGTTTGGGTTGACATACTCACGTTTAAAGAACCTTCAACCGGGAATTGCTCAATACACACGGGCATTGGCATCGTTTGTTCAATCAACGGATTGGTCGGTGGTTGCATAATGTCGACAAAGGCGCTTGCCGTATCTGAATGACAACCGTTAACAATCATATATACAAAGTAAGTCCCTTGGTGCGTAATTAACGCATTGTTTCTCACCGGGTTAAACAAGCCTGAATTAAAACCTTGAGGGCCGCTCCACACATAGGTGGCGCCACTGGTGAAAAGCGTATTCAAGGATAAGGTTTCACCTATGCATACTGGTTGGTTGGTAGTGATCGCAGGTGTTGGAGGAATTGGATTTACGATCAGTTTGACCACGTTGGAATTGTCGGAACGGCAATTGCCTTCTGATACAAATACAAAATAGTCGCCAGCTTGATTCAAGCGGATACCAGAAAGTTGCAGTTGGGGGTCGTCTGTTGTGGTGGTATCCGTTCCAAACACCCACTTGAAACTTGAATTAGCATCGTAATCCTGTGAATTCATAATTGAAATGATCACATCAGAGCCTTCACAAACCGGGTTGGGTGCAATGGAAATGGCTGGCGTAAGCACTTTGGCCTGTACATTTAATGTAACTGTACCCGAGCCTGATGGACAGCCCAGAGAATCTTTCACAATTAAGGTATAGGGGCCGTTTTGAGCCGGGGTTACATTTGGGAAACAAAGCAGGGAATCAGTGGAAATTAAGGTGCCTTCCCTTGTCCAGAAATAGCTGATATCGCCTGAAAATCCACTTTCTATTAAAGGAGAAAAACAAGCAGCAGAGCCATCGGCGCATTCCGGCGCATCCACCAGAATGGATTCGATAGAGGGCGGTGTGCTGATCCATACTTGAACAGAGTCCATGTCTGCACATTGTGCAACACCGTTTTTAGCCACAACTTTATAAGTGCCAGCCTGTCCAGGCGTTACAGTTGGGTTTTGTTCGTACACATTCATGCCGTTGGGCAACGTCCAGCACCAAGATAAATTGGGCAGCGAAGCTGTGGCGGTAAATTTCAAGAGGGAGTCTTTACAAATAGGGGCGTTAGATGTAGCACTGATATCCGGGTATGGGGTAGGGCAAACGGTCACGGGATCTGACCAGGGCGAAGTACAGATGCCGTGGCGCGCGCGTACGCGCCATTGGCCACAATCCGACAAGGTTAAATCAGGTAGCGTAATGGCGTTTAATACCGTGTCGAATGAAAGTACATTGACTTTTTCCCAATGGTAAAGCGTAACAGGGCCCGACAAAGAGGCCAATAAATTTACATCATCCCCGACGCAGATATTTACATTACCAACAATCTGCGGTTTTGCGGGAGTATATTGCACGTCAACCATTACAGACGCGCATGGATTGGAAATACAGCCGCTGGTTTGGTTGGCAGTGCATAGGGTATAAATGCCAACATTCGCCTGGGAGGCTGAGTTGGACACGATGGGATATTGATCCGTACTGTTAAATCCAGGCCCTTGCCAATTGTACAGAATGCCGGAACCGGTAACCGTGGTGCCCAGGGTAATCATTTCACCTTCACATACCACAATGTGATCATCGATGACGCTGGCTACAGGGCGAGCATTCATATTGACGGTGATCACCAGGGAATTCGGAGATACACAATCGCCGATTTTAACTTTCACAAAAAACTGGTACTGCCCAGGCAACAAGTTGGATAGGGTATATGTAGGCAGAGGGGTAGTAGCAATCAACGTTGGAGCCGGCATGGTATTCTGATACCATTGGTACATCACATTGGCTCCTGCAGAAGGTGTATTTAACACAACATTTTGCCCTGTACAAAAATTGATGCCATTCCCGCCGGATACGGTGATTGTTGGAATGACCAGGCTGTTAAAATTGACCGTCACACCGCCGGAAGCAGCGCACCCAACTCCTGTGATGGTTACGGAATATAATCCTTGAAAATTGGATTGTGTGTTTGTTCGAATCGGGTTTTGGTCGGTGGAGGTAAATCCTGCAGGCCCCGACCACTGGTAGGTAAATAAGCCGGGTTGAGGCGGATTTGCATACAAAAACAAGGTGTCTCCCTCGCAAACTGCATCAAATGTCGGAACCGGTAATTGATTTTGAACGCCAACCACCGTTGTACATGTGGAACTGTTGCCGGAGGTATCTGTAACGGTAAGCACCACGTTGTAATTGTTGCCTGCCTGATTGCAGGTGAATGTCGTTTGGGATAAACTATAACTCAGGTTTGTACCTGAACAATTGTCGAAACTTCCGTTATTGATCTCGGATGGCTGCAGGGTATAGTCATTCACGCCGGAGGGATTTACCGGAATAATCAGCG
This sequence comes from Saprospiraceae bacterium, assembly GCA_016787465.1. Lineage (GTDB taxonomy): Bacteria > Bacteroidota > Bacteroidia > Chitinophagales > Saprospiraceae > M3007. Next base: position 19,246 of record JAEUUR010000623.1, read on the forward strand.
ACGGTTTACATAATGCGGTAGGAGCAATGCCATCTTTGATTACCAATGGAAAGGTAGTCATTGCCATCAGGCCTGCATGATCAGTGCTGGTGTACTTGACGGTATAATTTCCGGGAGGTAAAATGACTGTGGTATTATTCCCTTGAATGCCTCCGGAAGCAACTAGTACATTCGCTGAATTGGTGATGGTAAAATTCACAACAGCGTAGCTGTATTCCAACGTAGCTTGAATCCTGCTGGTTCCATCCGTTTGATCGGGTAACAAAGGCAGGGAACAAGGGTTAATAAAATCGAACACCGGAGGAAAACCTGGGTTGGTGTTGGGAATAGCGGTGAAAATGGAAGAGCCGTTTGTTGCCCAGTTATTGATTTGCGCGGCTGTTACATCGAAATTGGTTAAAATCGTATCGACACACCGGATACGCATGGGATCTGTATCGGTCTGCGTCAAATAATTCGCACCCTGGAAAATTCCAAAAAATTCTTTTGAGTTGACAAATTCTCCTTTAAAACGCACCCTTAAAATACCATCGCCAACCGCATTGGGAATTAATCCAGTAATGTTCATATCCACATTATTCGGAATAATTCCAGCATCTGGATCGGTCATGAAGGTGATAGGTTGGAAGGCAGAACTCCTTTTTAAACTCCCCGACATGCTGCAGTTTTCGAAAATATTGGGGAAAGGCAAACTCACAGTATCTACGCATGCTCCTGCGCTAACAAAGGTTGTGATTTGCGCGGGAGGTGTAATGACCGGCGGTTGAACGTCATTGACCGTAATTGTAGCGGATGCCGTGCTGCTGTTCCCGGCACAATCAACGGCCGTATAAACTACGATATGCTGGCCTTCGTCCAAAAAGGTTGGGCCGGTTGGTGGATAAGGAATAGCAGGGGCGCCATCCACAGAATAACTCAAATCAACCGGTACTTCCGGGTGTGCATAGGCATAGGTCAACTTCATTTTTACATCTGCATTAAAGCAAGATGGATTTACATAAAGTCCAACCTGACCTCCGGCAAAATAGGGCGCCAGGGTAATTTGAAGCACTCCGTCGGATGCCCAATCATTGAATTGGGCTGCAGTGATGATCAAATTCGTATCGCTCGGCGTCGTACATTGAAGCAGTCCCTTTCCCGTTTTTCCAAGCAGGACGCCATTTTCACCATATACTAAAAAATACTCCGTCGTTCCGTCAATATCTCCGATGTCGATGTGGATATTCAGGTTAACGGGAGAAGTCGCCGGCGCGGCAGGAGGGATATTGGGAGGTATAAATTGGAAAAACAGACTGTCAACCAGCAAATTATTGGTAGCAGGCGGGTTGGGTACCGGCGTAATGAGCATGGTGTCGGAAAGCACCGCATTGCTCATCGTAGAAGAACAATCATCAATAATCGACAAAGGCGGGGGGATGATCAAGGTTGCCCCGCAGTTGTCAGGGTCATTTCCAACTACCAGTTCATCAGGGGTGAGTATCACAGGTGGTGTTGTATCCTCAATTTGGATCAGTTGGGTGTACGTGCGGGCATTGCCGCATTCGTCCATTGCCGTCCACTCACGTTTAAGCACCCAGTCAGTCCAGTGCGCGCAGGAATCGATATTTGGCTCGCGGATTTCAGTTTCAGTTAATACAATAGCAACACCAGAGCCACAAAGATCCGTGCCATTGAAGGAGGTTGTATTGGGTGGATCTGGTATGTTGTTGCATTCGACCGTTGTGTTGACAGGTATATTGCTGAGTGTTGGCGCTACCGTGTCAATGACATGCACCACCTGCAAAAAATTGGTTTGATTGCCGCAAACATCCTGGGCGCTCCAGTGGAGTTGTAACGTATAATTGCCTGTGCATGAACCGGGAATTGAGTCCGTGGATAGATAGGTAGGCGCTGCGGTGATACCACTGCAGGCATCGGTCGCTATTGGTATCGGAGCAGGAAACGGCTGCAGACTGCTGCACAAGGCGGTGGTATCAAGGACGCCCCCTGGCACTGGCGGTAAATTGTCGATCACCGTAATCAGCTGGATGGCCGTTTTGGTATTGCCACATTCATCTGTGGCAGTAAACGTGCGCAGGATATTGTAGGCGTAGTGCGTACAAAGCGCCGGATTCGGATTTTGGAAAGATACCGTTGAGGTAGTAATACTTACCACCGGGCTACATGCATCTACCGCATTGATGTTGACGCCTTGTACCGGAACGGGAGGTAACGCAAACGTATCGCATCTGGCAACAATGCCTACCGGTACAAGGCTGAAAACCGGCTTGGTGGTGTCTCTGACAAATATGTTTTGCAAAGCAGTGGAACTGTTCCCACAATCGTCGGTAGCACGCCAGGTAGTGACTACGGTGTAGGAGCCATCACACAAACTGTCTTGATACACCCGGGTAAATGTGACCGCTACGGAAGCGTCACAGTTGTCGGTAATTGTCGCTGCAGGTACGGTTGGCAGTGGATTGGGGCAGTGAACAGTTATATTTGGCGATAATCCACTGAAAACCGGCGGCTGGGTATCTATGATTTGAAAACGCAGGGTATTGCTGCTGGTATTCCCGCATTCGTCGGTAGCATGAAAGGTGACATCTGCTGACCAGGTGCAGTTATTGGCCGCAACGGAAGGGTAGGGCCCCGAACCGAATATCCCGGATCCATTTTGCCCACTGGAGGTGGTATAAGTAAAATTCACCCAGGAGGCTGTGGAACAATCATCTGTGATGGAACCATTGCCTTTTGAATTGATCCAGCTTTCCAAAGCACTTTGATCGTTTCCGCCGCCACATTGTTCTGAAATGCCCGAGCCGGTGATGACCGGAGGTAAGGTGTCGGCTGCAGCAAAGGTGGCATCGCCGGCAGAGATTTGATTACCACAGGCATCTGCCACTAAAAATTCCACATTCACTAATGCCGATACTTTTTGAATGGTTTGGCTTCCAATTGTTTGTGGGCCGCACAACATGCCAAAAGAGCCGTTAAATGCGTTCACAACAGCAACTGAATCCACCACATTTCCGTTGATTTTCATGGTAAATGTGATAGGGCCGGAACATGAATCCATCACGCTCATGTATGCGTGTGTGTGAATCCATTCATTCAATTTGGCAAGGTGGTTGCCCCCCGCGGAACAATAGGCAACCGTGTCTTTGGGCGCTGTAACAACCACAGGCGCCTCAGTATCGGAAGTAGTGAATACCGCCGTCGTGCTGATCATCAGGTTACAATTGTCGGTAGCTCTGAACACAACGGTAATTGGGACGGTACAACCTGGAGGAAAGTTGACCGGCGCATTGTTCGTTACAGATTTGATGCCGGATGGATCCTGCACACTGAATGCAGCTATTTGAGCCGTTCTCCAGGCCGGGTATGCCGTGCTGAGCAGTTCACAAGGCGCACTGCCGTTTTGAGGAGGAAAGGTGATGGTTGGAGGGGTTACGTCGGCTGCAATGTTGATAGTTTGGGTAAAGGTTGTTTGGTTGCCAGCCAGATCGGTTGCTGTCCAGGTTCTGGTGAAACTTCCGGCAAGGCAAGTATCGGGCCGGGTGGATTCTACAAATTGGGTGGTAAACGCATTACAGTTGTCCACCGTTGGAATCGATGGCGGTGGCGGCACTTGTACGATGGAGGCAAAAAACAGGGTGTTGGGAATCCCCGTCAGGTCGAAAGTCGGCCCGGTTAGATCTGCAAAAACAATCCAAAAGTCAAAAATGTGACTATTCCCCATATTGTCGGCTACAAACCAAAAGACATGTGCAGATTCACCGGCAATAAATGTCTGGTTGAAAGGGAAACCTGAAGTTGCCTGATCGAACATGGAAGCTGTGATGGTGGCTCCAATGGTGGATGTAACAACCGGGTTAGGAATGTTTCCCTGCAATGCGAGGTTACAGGCTGCGCCAACAGCCAGGGTGTCGGGGCCGTTATAATTGAAGTTAAAAAAACTGGCCTGTCCTTTTACCTTTGATGAGGCTAAAAGGCCGGTCAATAGTAGAACAATAAGGGTAGTATTCCGCAATATTTTGCGTAATCGGTTTATCATGTCAGGACGAATGGCGTTTCCGGGCGATGGGTTTCGACCGTGTGTTGTTCATAGGAATGGGATTAAATGATTGATTCGATTGGTTCGATTTTAAATAGTAGAATCGTTATTCAATCGATACATTCGAATCAATCGGAACATTCGAATCAATTTTCTTATCCTGCACTTTCTCGTCTAAAAATGCATTGATATGATCCAAATCTATGTTTCTAATGATTTGGCCAAACTCATTGACCGACAAATCGATCAGTTCAGTGGTTTTTTCACTTGAAACGACTTCCGAAGGTGAGGGCGTTTTTTGTTTCATTGGATGGGAAATTGATTAGAGGTGGTTGGGTAGGGAGGCTGTTCGTTTTATGAAACCTTTTCCAGGAATTGATGGATCCTCCGATTGGTTTCATCGCGTCCGAGTACAGAAATCGTATCAAAGACAGCTGGGCCTTTCATAGTGCCGACCAGGGCGATGCGTAGGAGTGGGAGCACGTCGCCTGGTTTAATTCCTGTTTCCTGCATACGGTTTTTTATTTTTTCCTCCAAGGGGGCAGATTCAAAGGGCTCAAAAGTAGCAAAAATTTCAGTCATTTCAGTAAAAAATGATCTCAAGTCAGCTTGCCATTTTTTCTGAATGGTTTCTTCGTCATAAAATTTGACCGATTCAAAGAAATAATATCCGGTATCCACAAAGTCGGGCAGCACTGTCACCCGTTCTTTCATCAAACCAATTACCTGCTCCAGATAGTCATCGCTTACCGTATAACCTTTTTTATTCAGCAGGGGTTTTATCCTGAGCGCCAGGTCGCTGTTGCTCATTGCCTGGATGTATTTTTGGTTGAACCATTTTGCTTTGTCATAATCGAAACGAGCGCCGCCTTTACTGATATGCTCGATGGAAAAGGCGTCAATTAATTCCGTCATACTGAACATTTCCTGGTTGCCACCAGGGTGCCAACCCAGCAAGGCAAGAAAATTTATGAGGGCTTCTGGCAAAAAGCCTGCTTCTCTGAACCCTTCAAAACTTTCCTCTGGCGTAGCGCCATCCCAACTCAAGGGGAATACCGGGATGCCAAACTTGGCGCCATCGCGTTTGCTCAGTTTGCCATTACCAACGGGTTTTAAAATGAGGGGTAAATGTGAAAAATGGGGCATTGTATCCTTCCATCCGAAACCTTCATACAATAACACGTGGTGTGCCGTACTGGGCAGCCATTCCTCACCGCGTATGACATGGGTGATGTGCATCAAGTGGTCATCGATAATATTTGCCAGGTGATAGGTGGGCATACCATCGGCTTTAAGGAGCACTTTGTCGTCGAGTTCGCTGCTTTGAAACACCACATCACCACGTACAAGATCCCGAATGTGTATTTCCCGGTTAGGTTCTACTTTTAACCTGATCACGTAAGGCACACCGGAATCGACCCTGAACTTGGCTTCGTCCATACCGGCAGTCAGGCTGTTGTTCAATCCTTGACGGGTATGGTGGTTGTAGGTGAAATTTTCTTCCTGTTGTCTGCGCGCTTCCAGTTCGTCGGGGGTATCGAACGAAAAATAAGCATGCCCGCGTTCTACCAGTTCATGGGCGTATTTTGAATAGATGGCTTTCCGGTCGCTTTGACGGTATGGGCCTTCGTTCCCTCCAAATCCAACACCTTCATCAGGTATGAGGCCGGTCCATTTCAATGATTCAATGATGTAGTCTTCGGCGCCAGGTACATAACGGCCCTGATCGGTATCTTCAATTCTTAACAAAAAGGAACCGCCATGTTTTTTAGCAAACAAGTAGTTGTATAATGCGGTTCGGATACCGCCGATGTGTAAAGCTCCAGTGGGAGAAGGTGCAAATCTTACGCGTGGTTTGGTCATATTGTTATTGGCGAATTCGCGGCAAAATTAGCGCATTTGTGCCCAAGAATGCCGTGCTTTGCAGGGAAGATTTGACTGATTTGGTATTTTTCTCATGTTTATTGCCAAAACGCCTGCTTTCGTACGATTTTTAATGCCTTCCTTGCTATGGAGGATGCCTGCTCATGAGCGGGTAATTTATCTGACTTTTGACGATGGCCCTATCCCGGAGGTCACACCCTGGGTTTTGGAAACGTTGAAACACTTCGATGCAAAAGCCACTTTTTTTTGTGTAGGGGATAATGTGGTAAAACACCCGGAAGTGTTTAAAAAAGTGCTTGCAGCAGGTCACCAGGTTGGAAATCACACGTTCAACCACCTCAATGGCTGGAAAAATCCGACTGACGCTTACCTTGAAAATGTTGACCGGTGCAGCCAGGTTTTGCCCGGTAATTTGTTTCGTCCGCCGTATGGCGTACTAAAACCTGCCCAGAAAAATGCGCTGCTCCCGCGATACAAAATCGTAATGTGGGATGTGCTGAGCGGCGATTTTTCAAACAAATTAACCCCTGAAATGTGTTTTAACCATGTCGTTTTGAACGCTGAGCCTGGTTCGATTGTTCTGATGCACGACAGCCTGAAGGCTGAAAAAAACCTTCGTTATGTCCTGCCAAAAACGCTCGAACACTTTTCAAGGCAGGGTTATCGATTTGAAACGCTCTAAACTATGTGGATCAGCTTCCATAAACCTACCCGTGCGGAAATCGACGAATTTTTGCACCACCAAAAATCATTGCCATTTTCTTATCAATTTGTCGGAAAAACCAGTGAGGATTTTATCGCCCCTGGGTTTGATAACGATTACAATGTGGTCGAATTAGGCGCCGGAGCAGCGGTTTGGGAAAAGTCGAAACAGGCAATTGCGCAATGGAAAATGTTTCCAGGTGTCTGGGCCTATATCGAGCCGGCAAATGCGCCGATCTGTGAAAACCAGGTGGTTGCCATGGTTGCTAACATATTTGGTATTTGGTGGCTGAATTCCTGCAGGATTGTTTATACCATCGATAACGAACACCAGTTCGGTTTTGCCTACGGCACTTTGCCCGGCCATGTAGAATGCGGGGAGGAACTTTTTATGGTGGAAAAAGATGGGGAAGGGAATGTACGATATGTCTTGAAGGCATTTTCCAGGCCAAGATTTTGGCTTGCCCGACTGGCATATCCAGCGGCGCGGTTTTTTCAAAAAAGGTTCGTTCGGCAGTCGAAAGCGGCCATGTTCAAAATGGCAAACAAATGAAAACAAAACTGATCCTTACCACATCAGTGATGCTGATTGGCGGTGTTTTCGATCTGGATGCCCTGCTGAATTATTGGGAATTTATACTTATCCTTTTTGCTGCATGGGTATTAGCGCCCAATGCCTTATCGTTGTTGGGCGCCGGGGTACCCCGCGGTTATAATTGGGCGGTAGCCTTTTTGGCACTTGCTTGTTTTCTCAAAGTAGCCGTCGAAACCGCCTTGCCTGTTTGGGTATTTGCCCTTGGCGCTTTACCTTATCTGATCCTGACCACTTGGGTTTGGCTGTTGATTTTTATAAAATTCGGACAAATTATTTCCAAATCGCTTGGCGACTGGGTGCGGCTTTTCGCCGTTGGCTATTGGGTAACTGCGGCGTTTTGGGTGTTTGCCTATTTGGCAGATTGGCGACCTTTTGAATTTGATATGACGATCGTGGCGCTTACATCCGCTCATTTCCACCTGGCCGGTTTTATCCTTACGGTGGCGATATGGAAGCAATTGACTTTTCGTCCCGGTTTTTTACATCAGATATTTGGGGTGTTCTCTATTGTTGGAATGCCGTTGGTGGCAATAGGCATCGTAGTTACCAAGTTGGGCGGCCCGGGTTTGTTAGAAATGCTGGGGGCTGCGGGGTTTGCATTGTTTGCCGTCTTCGTCGCTGTTGATCAATCCAACTTTGCGCTGCAACAGGATGTGCCTGTGGGCGCCAGGCGGTTCTTAATAGCCGGAGCAGTGTCGTTGGTGCTTGGAATGGCGCTCGCCGGAGGATATGCCCTGCGCTTTGTAATGCCGATCGAGGTGCTGAATATTCCCAATATGAAATGGCTGCATGGCACACTAAATACCTTTGGATTTGCACTGCTTACCTTGCATGGCTGGAAGCAGTTCCCACCTGAATAAATCGTGGCTCACGTGCGCGCGCATGCTTCGACGAAAGCATCTATCGTCCAGGCATCCGATACGGAAAAACCGCCGGTTAGAGTTCGACGCAAACTGCTGAGGTAGGCGCCGTTATCGAGCGCCATGCCGATGTCGTTTGCCAGCGATCGAATATAGGTGCCTTTGCCGCAAACCACTTCAAAATCCGCTTGCAGTCCCGCCGCATGGTCAGGATGAAGATAAATAGAGGCGCCTTTTTTGCTGATGATTTGCGCCTCGGTGCGGCCGACCGGCACTGGATAAAGCGGGCCGATTTTTAATGATTCGATAAAAACGGGGCGCTCCGGCATATCGACGGGGGCTCCGGTGCGGGCGTCTTTGTACACGCGTTTGCCATCAATTTTGATGGCTGAAAAAACCGGCGGCGCCTGCATGACGATTCCGGTGAACTGCGGAACGGTGGCTTGTAATTTTTCGTCGCTCAGATTATCAATTGAAAAAACCTCGTTGACTGCCTTCTCCAAATCGAAGGATGGGGTGGTGGCGCCGAAGGTGAAGGTGCCGGCATAGGCCTTGGGCATGGCTTGCAATTTTTCAATCTGTTTGGTATAGCTTCCTACACACAAGACCAATAACCCGGTGGCCAGTGGGTCGAGCGTGCCGGCATGGCCTACTTTGAGTTTTTTAGGTTTTAATCCAAGCCTTTTGGCAAGTTCGTACCGCACCTTGTTCACGATATCGAAGGAGGTCCAGCCGAGGGGCTTGTCGATGAGTAAAACCAATCCATCCGGGAAAGGCTCCGGGATGGATTGGCCGGGTTTTAGCACGAAAGAAGTTGTCATTTAGAAAATCGCAAATACGAACAGCAGCGTCGCAAGAAATAATAATATGAGCATGATGAATTGCAGGCTGATAAAGAATAAACCTTTAAATATAGCCCAACCCCAGGAGTCGCCGTAAAACCGGTGAATACCCGGGATCAAATTAAGGAAGTACCAACCCAACACAAAAAGCCAAATACCATCCAGGGGAAATAAATAGCTGTTGATGGCCATAGCAATGGTTAGCATTAAATAGGTTCCTGCCTGCTGATGGATCAGAAAAATAAAATGCTCCACATAATAGGGGTTTCTTTTTCGGTAAAACAACCATAAAACTAACGCCATCAGGGCGATGGCACTGAGAATCGTCCAACCCATACTACCGACGTACCGGTTAATGAACCCCCGTTGGTCGCGGATAGCTTTAATGCCTTGCCTGACGGTTACTTTTTCAAGCCATTCATCAAGTTGGTATTTACGGATCAGGGAATCAGGTTCCAGTGTGGCAAAATCCTGGGTAGAGAGTGTAACTTTTGTAACGCCAACATGGATCTGCAAGGAATCAAGCGGGTTGTGCGGCGTTTCAGATTCGCTCATGGAATTCAACAGCATCGAAGTGGCATTTTCCCATGGAAAATTGATGAGCTTTTGAATGGAGTCCTGCATGCGAAGCGCTTCTTCGGTTTTCAATTGCGCAGGCATTGAATCTACGGCGGATCGGTATTGTTTGGCGGTCATGCAACGTTGTAACGCTTCATACAGGTTACTTTTTGTAACGGTTACTTGATGAAAAGTATAAGACTGCTCTCCTCCGATTTGAAAATTCCCCCCAAAAATATTCAACGAGGCGTTGGAAAAATACCTGCTCAACATCAGCAGGAAAAAGAACATCACGATGAAAAAGAAT
>JAEUUR010000001.1 GCA_016787465.1 Saprospiraceae bacterium
CGCCTTCCACCTGGGTGATGGATTCCTTTTCAATATCCCAGACAAGTTGCCAGACGTCTGTGATGCCATCCACAAAAAGCACATGTTCCGCAGTGGCATCTAGTTGGATATAAAAAGTGGCGCCGCGTTTGTTGTTTGAACGCAATAATTTACCTGTTTTGATATCCCACAATTTCATACTGCCTCTGTCGCCTGTCAACAGGTATTTCCCATCATTGGAAACCAGTAAGTTCGCAATGTAATCATGATGGCCGATTGGCAGGCCTAACTTGGGCTTTTGCCCTGCGGCAAAAGGGAGATGGCAAACAAGTGCCAACAAGAAGCAAAGGATTGTTTTCATGGTAATCAGCTTTAAACGTATGGTTGGATGCCTGAGGATCAAAGTCCCTTGATTGATGGCTGCAAAATAATAATTTTACCAAATCGGTTTCTTTGTGGTGGATAAGAAGCGCAAAAAAAATCCCGAATTTTTCCAAAAGGGAAAAATTCGGGACGCTGCCAACCGGAGTTGGATTGCCTTGGGTAGGCCGATGGGAATATTACTGTTGCGTGTTTCCTTCGAGGTAAGCGATTGCTTGACCAACAGTTTGAATATTTTCAGCTTGCTCGTCTGGAATTGACACTTCAAACTCTTTCTCGAATTCCATGATCAATTCCACAGTGTCGAGAGAGTCGGCGCCAAGGTCGTTGATAAAGTTAGCGGTTTCAACAACTTCGGCTGCATCAACACCCAGTTTGTCAACGATGATTTTAGTTACGCGTTCGGCTACAGTTGCCATGTTTTTTTATACTTTAAGTGAAAAAATTCGGCTTTTCGGGCGCAAAGAAACGGCGACGGCGGGGTTAAAAAAAATTTTTACCCTGGAATTTTTAAGAATCAATGGGTTGGGGCAATGATGCAAAACCAATAATAGCCTAAAGTATGTCGGATATATGCTTTTACAGGAAAAAATTTCGAAAAAAAACCAACTTAGTACGTTTCATTCTGTTTCAAATAAGTGTTGGCACAGTTGCAAGGATTGCTTAATTTTGCAGCGTGACTTATTGTACTTTTTACACTAAAACTCAATTCCTGAGGTTATGACACTCGCAGAAGCATCCGCCTTGTTGCAAATCAACAAATCCGCCATGCGCAAAGACGGATCTCAAAATACAAAAATTGTCGCTACGGTTGGCCCGGCATGCAATTCTTACGAAAAACTGCTGGAACTGGTTCAGGCTGGCGTCGACGTTTTTCGTCTGAATTTTAGCCACGGCACTCACCAGGATCACCTCAAAGTGATTCAACATATACAGCGTATCAACGACGAATACAAACTTCATATAGGCACATTGGCCGATCTGCAGGGGCCGAAACTTCGGGTTGGCAAAATAAAAGACAATGCCTTGCCGCTCAAAACAGGCGATGTAATCACCATTATCAATGATGAAAATGCGACAGGTACGATGGATAGTATCTACATGTCGTACGATCAGTTTGCGGAAGATTGCGAGGTGGGAGAACGCATTTTAATGGACGACGGCAAACTCGTATTTGAAGTGGCAGAAACGAATAAAAAGGATACCGTGAAGCTTAAATGCTTACACGGAGGGGTTTTAAGCAGCAACAAAGGGGTTAACCTTCCCGACACCAATGTGAAGTTGCCTTCCATGACCGATAAGGACAAGGAAGACCTGGATTTCATCCTGACGCAGCCGGTGAGCTGGATTGCGCTTTCATTCGTGCGTCGCGCATCCGACATGGATACCTTGAAACAGACGGTACAAGATGCAGGGCATCCCGCCAAAATTATGGCAAAGATTGAAAAGCCTGAAGCAGTGAAAAACTTGCGGGAAATTATACGTGCCTGCAATGGCATCATGGTAGCCCGCGGCGATCTGGGAGTGGAAATGCCGATTGAACGACTTCCGATCACCCAAAAAGAAATCGTACAAATGTGCCTTCAATATGCCCGGCCGGTAATTGTTGCTACGCAATTGATGGATAGCATGATTACCAACCCTTCTCCTACGCGCGCTGAGGCGACCGACGTAGCCAATGCAGTTCTCGACGGTGCAGATGCGGTGATGCTCAGCGGAGAAACCTCTGTTGGCGCACATCCGGCACTGGTGGTGAAACACATGACCAACATCATTGCCGAAGCTGAAAAATACTATTGGCCACAAATTGAAGGAAAACGCCCGCATGCCGTGGTCAAATCCTCGATGTTTTATTCCGATGTGATTTGTTTCAATGCTTGTCGCACAGCAGAAGAAATTCAAGCTAAAGGCATTATCGGCATTACCCGTTCAGGTTACAGCGCATTTAAAATCAGCAGCTTCCGTCCGAAGGCTGCTATTTTTATTTTCAGCGACCACTTGGGCATGCTCAACACCATGAACCTGATCTGGGGCGTACAATGCTTTTATTACGACCGGTTTACCTCCACAGATGAAACCGTGCAGGATTGCACCGACATTCTGAAAGAAAGCGGATATGTTGCCACAGGTGAAGTCATCATCAACACAGG
>JAEUUR010000002.1 GCA_016787465.1 Saprospiraceae bacterium
GATGCCCAGCGGTTCCAGCGTATCGGCGGCAAAGCGGATCATGCGCTCCACGATCTTGTCCATGTTGTCGTTTTGGGGGTTGACAGACCATACGATGTCGCTCATACTCGACATGGCGGTGCGGGCTTTGTCTCCAATGCCGCTGAGCCGGGCCTTTTCGCCGTCGAGTTCCATCTGCCGCAGCACCGATTCGCTGAGGATGGAGATGGTGGTGAGGGTGGAACCTACCTCGTCGTGGAGGTCGCGGGCGATGCGCAGGCGGATGGCTTCTTTTTCGAGTTGTTGCCGAAGGCGGTAGCGGAAGATAAAACGAATAAGGACAAAGGAAACCAGTGCCGCACCGAGTATAAACCACCAGGTTTTGTAAAACGGCGGTCTGACCCGCAGCATGAACTGGGCATTGCTCCGTATTTCGGTGCCCTCCACGTCCACGGCTTTCACTTTGAACACATAGCTGCCACCGTCGAGGTTGGTGTAGGTGGCGGTGCGCTGCGCCCTGGCGAGGAACCAATCTTTGTCAAAACCTTCGAGCATATAGTAAAAATTGCAGATGTCAGGGTCGGCCGTGCTGGCAAAATCGAATGAAATGAAGTTTTGGGCGTGGTTGATGGGGTAGGGCTTTGACACATAATCACCGGGTACGATGGGCTGGAATTCATTGAAAATCCGGAATTCCGAAATGAAAATGGAATCATTTTCCGAAAGCACTTTGTACCGTTTTACCCCATCGTTGCCTTTTTGGCCTTTTTGCAGGTCGCAAAGGCCGTCAAGAGCTGTCCATGTTCCGTGAATGGAATCCGAACTTATGATATTAAGCCGAACCTCCATTTCAGTCCGGCAGCCGCCATACATCCTCACTTGTTTGCCCTGCCAGCCGTTTTGCCCCAGTTTTTTCATTTTCAAAAAATGCTCTGGAAGGATACAAGCAAGAAAGTCGCCATCTTGGAAATAATACACGTTCAACCACTTTGATACGTTCCATGTACCTGAAACATCATTTGTTGCGTCAAATTTTTTGCCCTGGCAAACCACTATTTTGCTCTTATCGGGTGGATGCGCCACCAACTGATTTGCGCTAGTTTCCCCCTCTTTTTTTTCGAAGCAATAGCCTCGCTGGTCGAAGGTGTAAGTTGCTTTGGAAACGATGCGTTCTCCCGTTTCGGTATTGATAAAAATGCGCTGAACAGCGATGTTACGGTAATCTATTTTATGACCTTCGAAATATGCTTTCGAAGATTTGGACAATGCGATGTAAGTGTAAAAATCCCCATCATTTACCCATTCGGCGATGCTGCCGTCAGGTATGCCCCAAGTGCCGGAAATCAACGATTTAGGTAAATCCCTATCATAGGCTTTGAGGTCAAGTTCCAAGCAGTGCCATTTCTGTTTTTCTTCCCAACTGGAATAAACCACTGAGACACCTTCTCGTCCGCCAAGCCAGAGGTTGCTGTGGGAGTCGGCAAAAAGGCATTCCATGGAGCCACAACGGAATGGGTTGTTGGGCATTTCCAGCGTGGAAACCTTGTATGCAAACCGTTTCTTTTTCATGTCAAAGCCCAAAAGATTGGCTTTGCCAATACCATACATCCATAGGATGGGTTCGTGCGTTAGTTTCGGGGCGGTGCAAAGTCCATCAAAATGACCATCTTCTGCCTGCGACCCGCGCCCTCCCCATTGCCCACTTGCCTTATCATAGCTCGCCAGAGTATTGGCTCCTAACCAAACCGTATGCTCGCCAGGCTGCTGAAACATATCACGGAAGGTATCGAAAGGAGTGGACAGCTTGGTTTTCATATTTCCGTCCCGTTGGAACAGCGCCAGTTTGTCCTTCGTGCGCCAGCCACCTGCCCAAAAAAGGCCGTCATTGTCCCTCCCCAAGAGGCCTGAAACGCTGCGCCATTCGAGCGGAATGGTCAGGGCCTTGCGAATTGCCAACGAGCGGGCGTCGATGGCATAGACGCCGTCGTTTTTTCGGAACCAAACCGACCCTTCATCTTGCAAATCGAGTAGGTAAATCTCAGCCATCCAACTGCCTTTTTGAACATCCGGCTCAACTTTGGAAAGGTCGTATTCTATGAACTTGTCTTTTTTTTCTTCGAAATAAAACAGATTGAAGGTTGTGGCCAGC